>WLNN01000148.1 GCA_009699765.1 Actinomycetota bacterium | reverse complement strand
GCAACATCGCGCAAGGTGCGAGATTGTTCAGTGCGGGCAGCCCGAAGAGTCTGTCCAACAGCGCTACGTAACAACGCCATGATGATCCCTCCTTCTACCTAGTCTTTATCTCGTTGTCTAAGGATACGCGCAAATGAGGCGATCGCGCTTGCTATGGTGGCGTTTCGCACGACTTCGCGTTCGCCCGATAGCGAAAGTTCCATCACCTGGGTTGTCGGCCCTACGAATGCTACAAAAACGCGGCCAGCTTCAGAGCCATCGGCTGGTCCTGGTCCTGCAACTCCTGTCGTAGCAATAGCCCATGTGGAACCGAAAGATTTATTTGCACCGCGCCCCATCTGAATCGCAACATCTTCACTAACTACTGTGTGTTCTGCGATGGTTCCCTCTTCAACGCTTAGATGTGAAACCTTTATATCAGGGCGATATGCCGTTGTTGCACCAAGAAAAACATCAGATGCTCCAGGCACAATTGTTAGCGCATAGCTAAGTCCACCCGCGGTCAGCGATTCGGCAGTTGAAAGAGTTTCTCCCCTTGCGCGCAATGAGTCATGGATTTGCGAAACTAATCCAAGAATCTCATTTGAAATTGCCAAAATGAATCCAATCAGCGCTTAGGGGTAAATGCTGATCGTACATAGTAAGCACCTGTAAAGATAGTAAGTGCGATTGCTATATACATGAACCCATCTCGGAACCAATACAGATCTGGATTCAGTGGCAGTACATAGAATCCGGTGCCAAAGCCCTGGAACGCAGCCTTTATTTTTCCGCCCTTGTTTGCCGGAATTACGCCGCGCTTAACAATTGCTAACCTAAATAAAGTTATACCGATCTCACGAGCCAGAATGACAATCGTTATCCACCAAGGCATGCGATCTAAAATAGATAGGCAGATCATTGCGGTTCCAACCATGGCTTTATCAGCCACGGGATCTAAGAATTTTCCAAGTTCAGTTATTTGCTGGCGACTTCGAGCTAAGTTTCCATCAAAAATATCTGTTAATCCCAGAATGAAAAAGATCCACCAAGAAATAATTTGCCAGTTGTAATCATTGCCGCCATTCATAAATAAGGCGATTGCGCCAAAGGGAATTAAAAGTAAACGGGCAATAGTTAGAGAATTTGGTGTTATGAATGCAGGAACGTTCACAGCGGACGAGCCACCAAATCTGCTCCCATAGAATCAATGATCACCGCATCAATATATTGCCCAACTTGAAAATTGGTATCTATAAATGAGGTAGTTCCATCTACTTCGGGGCCTTGGTGAGCTGCGCGACCTTCTTGTAACTCGCTATCTTCAATTAGGACTCGCACATTTTCGCCGATTCGTGCGGTGGCGCGGAGAGAAACCATCTCATCGGCTAAGGATGAAAGGGACTCCACGCGCGATTTGATTAAATCCTCATCTACTTTATCGCTCAAATCTAGGGCCTCTGTGTTGTCTTCATCCGAATATCCGAAAATCCCGATCGCATCTAACTTCGCTTCGCTAATGAAATTTGCTAAGTCGTCGAAATCTTCTTCTGTCTCACCTGGGAAGCCCACGATAAAGTTTGAACGAATTCCGGCTTCCGGAGAAAGCGCACGAATCTGATTGATTAAATGCAAGAACTTTTCAGAATCACCAAAGCGACGCATCCGACGCAAAACTGTTGGGCTAGTGTGCTGGAAAGAGAGATCGAAGTAGGGAGCAACTTTCTCGGATTCAATCATGGCTTGCAATAGAGATGGCCGCATTTCTGCCGGCTGTAAATATGAAAGACGTACTCTTTCCACGCCTTCGATGGCTGCAAATTCTGGCAGGATCTTCTCCATCAACTTCAAATCACCCAGATCTTTTCCGTATGAAGTTGTGTTTTCGCTGACTAAGAAGAGCTCACTTACGCCATTTTGGGCAAGCCAGCGACCTTCTTCAATTATTTCGGTCGGCTTGCGAGATATGAATGAACCGCGGAAATATGGAATCGCACAAAAAGAACAGCGTCGGTCGCAACCAGATGCAATCTTAAGTGGCGCCCATGGCGCATCACCTAAGCGCTTGCGAAAGAGTGAACCGCCTGCTCCGAGTGAGGATGCGTAGGCTTCATCGCGCGCAGCGGGGCGATCAGCCGGAGCGATAGGCAAGAGTGATCTGCGATCACGCGGTACATGGGGCGTATGTGCATTTCCAGAGACAATCGATTGCAGTCTTGCAGAAATATCTTGATAGTCATCAAATCCTAAAATGCCATCTGCTTCTGGCAGCGCTTTGGCAAGTTCTTCACCGTAACGTTCAGCCATACAGCCAACTGCCACTACTGCGCGAGTTGTTCCGTGACCCTTTAAGGAATTCGCTTCTAGTAAAGCATCAATTGAATCCTTCTTCGCTGATTCAATAAAACCACAAGTATTTACAACCGCTACTTCTGCGCTTTCGACATCGGATACCAGCGTCCAACCATCGGCGGCAAGTCTTCCGGCGAGTTCTTCTGAGTCAACTTCGTTGCGGGCGCAGCCCATAGTGACAATTGCAACGGTACGGCTCATTGCGCAAATGTTACAGGGTTTGTGGCAATTACTTCGATCTAAAGGTCTTGCGGACTTCCTGATTGCGATCCCCAAGCGGGGCTAGAGCCTTGCCGTTTAGAGTTAAATCTAGATCACCGGCATTGCCTAAGTAAATGCTAATTGATGTAGGCGCACTAAAAGTTTTCGAGTCTCCTTGAAAGATGGGTCCCTTAAACAAATTCTTTCCATCTGAAACAACGTGGATATTAGAGTTACCGCGAGTTGCCGCAATCGTTAACTTCATTTCACCATTTGTAACTGGTGCAACAGTTGCTTCAACTTGTGGAGTCGGTACAGCAGTTGGCGTTGGTTCAGCCGTTTGTGTCGGCTGGGCGCTAGGTGTCTGTGATTCGGAGACCGCCGGGGTAACGACTGTTTTTGAGTTCGAGATGATTATTTGTCCACCTGCGATCGCTGCCAGGATGACAATTGATGCAATAGCTAAAGGTTTCCAAGAAAGAGTCTTGCGTTCGGTCGGAAGTCGAGTGACATTATTCTCCACTAACATGTCATGAATTTTTCGTGACTCCGTTGAGTGTTCTTCGTTATACATGTCAATCAAAATTTGCACTTCTACTGAAATTTTAGGTGCGAT
>WLNN01000147.1 GCA_009699765.1 Actinomycetota bacterium | reverse complement strand
CCTGGTTCAGGAGTGCCAGTACCTGGCGCCATTCCTGGATCAACCACATCGATATCGACAGATAAGAAAACTCCATCGGTCTCATCAGTAAGGATTGTGAAAGATTCATCAAGGACAGCTTTAAGTCCACGATTGTGGATCTCTGTCATCTCGTATGAACGCATCTTCTGATCGCGCATCCATTTAAGAGTTGCATCCTCAGGCCAATATCCGCGCAGACCAACTTGCAAGAAACGATCACCACGAACTGTTCCTGATTCAATTAGACGACGCATTGGCGTGCCATGTCCTACGAGTGAGCCATTTTGAACATCACCAGTATCAGCGTGCGCATCAAAGTGAATCATTGAAACTTTACCGAGGCCGCGATGGTCGGCAATGCCTGCAACATCTGCAGATGTAACTGAGTGATCTCCACCTAAGACAAGTGCGATTGCGCCAGCACGTGAAATCTTCTCTGTTGCCTCTCGCAAGATTGCCAAGCATTTAGCTAAATCATCAGATGGCATCATTAAATCGCCTGCATCAACAACTTTCAGATCTTTCAAGCCATCCACGCGAAGCGCCAAATGAGGACGTTCGCCATCATGAGGCAGATAGTCGGTTCCACGAATTGCCTGTGGTCCAAACTTTGCACCAGAGCGGTATGAAGTTCCGGCATCAATTGGAGCACCAACAATGACTACATCTGCGTCGGCATATGTTGCAGGTAAATCTAGATCGCAACGAGGGACGCCCAAGAAAGTAAAGTCAGGACCGTACATGTTGCCAATGTTTGCCATTACTCAGCCAGTTTCTTCGCAGTATTACGCGTACTTATCAGACTTGCTGCGGTAGCGACAAGCAAACATGTGACGATTACTGTCAAGCTCTGCGTAATTGTGAAGTCTGGAACTTTCCATCCTGCTATCTCATGCACATCGACAGCGTGAAAAGCGTGGAATACCAATTTCACACCGATGAATGCCAATATCGCAGATAATCCCTTGCCGATATAAATCAATCGAGCCATTAATCCACCAATTAAGAAGTAAAGCTGGCGAAGACCCATCAACGCAAAGATATTTGCAGTAATAACGATGTAAACATTTTGAGTCAATCCGAAGATTGCAGGAATTGAATCAAGAGCAAAGAGCAAATCTGTCATTCCCAGTGCGAGCAGAGCAATCGTAAATGGTTTCAGGCCCTTATTGCGCAGATACTGGATGATCTTGCTTTCTTCCTCTTCCTCATCTCCATGGGAATTTTCCATAAAGAGAGTGATTGCTGTGTAAATCAAGAATCCACCGAAGAGGAAGAAGATCCATTCAAATTGTTCGATTGCTGCCTTACCAAGTGAAATAGCAATCACACGTAGAACCAGTGCAATCAAGATTCCAATGAGAAGAGCCAACTGTTGCTTCTGCTTATCAATTTTCAAACGAGTAAGGATGAGAACGAAGACAAAGAGATTGTCGAATGAGAGCGAATACTCGGTAAGCCAACCTGCAAAGAATTCCTTCTGCTCTTGAGCACCTAGCCATTGGCTGAGATTGAGCCCAAATGCCACCGCAAGGCTGACATAGAAAAGGCTCCATGCTGTCGCCTCTTTTAAAGATGTGTCCTTATTGCGGCGGGAGACTGCCCATGCGAAATCGAGCCCAATAATGATGAGCAAGGCCGAGATTGTGAGGATCCAGTTAGTCGTTGAAATTGTCGCTGTACTAGCCGCAGCCTGCAGGTTGTCTTCCATTCTCATTCATCCAGCCTAACATCCAGAGTTGCGCGAGCCAGAAGAACTGCCAACACTGACCATTTTTGATTTGCGCGAGAGAGACCCGCAACCTAGTATTTGCCAAAGTTAAGGGGAGTACCTCGTTCGGCATCTTCGTCAATACGGATAGAAATATCCCGGAGCTGCGACCATCTAAATGGTTGAGGGAGACTTTGGCGCAATGGCCCCATTAACGAATAGGTAAATCAATGAACGAGACACTCTCCATGAACGTTTCTCTAACGACATGGGCAATTGTTATTGCTGCAATCGTCCTCTTGATAGTTATTGACCTTCTAACTGTAAGTAAAAAACCACACGATGTCATGTTTAAAGAGGCTGCTACTTGGTCACTCTTTTACATCGGAGTTGCTGTTGGATTTGGCATCTGGGTTTGGCAAAGCGCTGGTTCGCGTTTCGGAACCGAATACTTTGCCGCGTACTTAGTAGAGAAATCGCTATCAGTCGATAACCTATTTGTCTTCATTATTATTCTGGCGCAATTTGCCGTGCCATCTATTTTCCACCAACGCGTATTGATGTTTGGTGTAATTCTTGCTCTCATTCTTCGTGCAGTATTTATTGCAGTCGGTGCTGCAGCGCTATCAGCATTTAGCTTTACCTTTGTAATCTTTGGAGGAATCCTCATCTGGACTGGAGTCGGCCTCTTCAAGCACTGGGACGAAGATCCATCACCTGAAGATAATTTCTTGGTCAAGATAATCCGCAAGCGCGTTCCAATGACAGATGAATTTGATGGTTCGAAGGCCTTCACAAGAATCAGTGACAAGCGCATTGCAACTCCGATGTTTACTGTCCTGATTGCAATTGCATCCACAGATTTACTCTTCGCTCTTGATTCCATCCCTGCAACTTTTGGTGTAACTCAAGAACCATTCTTAGTCTTTGCTGCAAATGCGTTTGCCCTATTGGGTCTTCGCGCGCTCTACTTCTTACTCAAGGGTCTTTTGGACCAACTCATTTATCTCTCACTCGGCTTATCAATCATCCTGATGTTTATCGGAGTCAAATTAATCCTTACCTTCGCACATGAGATTTGGTATGACGTACCAAAGATTCCAACTTTGATTAGCTTGGCCGTTATCGGTGCAATTCTTGTGGTTTCCACTGTTGCCAGCCTTGTTAAGACTAAGAGAGACCCTTCAGCCCGTGCGCACGCGGGCCGGATTACCGGAGGAAAAGAAGAGGATAAGAAGTAGCAAAGTTTTCCCCTCTACTTCTTACCTCTATCCTTTACCCTAGAAGAGTCGCCTGGATCACCGCGTTATCGCAAGATACCGAGGAAAGTCCGGACTTCACAGAGCAAGGTGGTGGGTAACGCCCACCCGGAGCAATCCGCGGGAAAGTGCAACAGAAAGTAAACCGCCAATATCTAGCTTGCT
>WLNN01000146.1 GCA_009699765.1 Actinomycetota bacterium | reverse complement strand
TCAGCAGCACCAGCACCTACGAGTGTATGAATTTCATCGATAAAGATAATAATGTCGCCGCGAGTCTTAATCTCTTTAAGAACTTTCTTTAGGCGCTCTTCGAAATCACCACGGTAACGAGATCCGGCAACAAGTGCGCCAAGATCAAGTGAGTAAAGCTGCTTATCTTTAAGGGTCTCTGGAACATCGTTCTTCGCAATTGCCTGAGCAAGACCCTCGACAACTGCTGTCTTTCCAACACCTGGTTCGCCAATAAGAACTGGATTGTTCTTTGTACGACGTGAGAGAACCTGCATTACGCGTTCGATTTCAAGTTCGCGACCGATTACAGGATCGAGCTTTCCTTCACGAGCAGCAACAGTGAGATTGCGACCGAATTGATCAAGAACTAAAGATGTGGCTGGTGTTCCTTCTGCAGGTCCACCTTGTGCAACTGTCTCTTTACCTTGATAGCCAGAGAGAAGTTGAATCACAGATGATCGAACGCGATTGAGGTCTGCGCCTAATTTCACGAGAACTTGTGCAGCAACGCCTTCACCTTCGCGAATAAGTCCAAGAAGAATATGTTCGGTACCGATGTAATTGTGACCGAGTTGAAGCGCCTCACGGAGAGAGAGCTCAAGAACTTTCTTGGCACGTGGAGTAAAAGGAATGTGTCCGCTTGGTGCTTGTTGTCCTTGACCAATAATTTCTTCAACCTGAGCACGCACTGATTCGAGCGAAATGCCAAGAGATTCAAGAGCCTTAGCTGCAACGCCTTCACCCTCATGGATAAGTCCAAGGAGGATGTGCTCGGTGCCGATGTAATTGTGGTTGAGCATGCGTGCCTCTTCTTGAGCCAAGACAACGACTCGGCGGGCTCGATCTGTAAAGCGCTCAAACATCAGTTTCTCCTTCAGCTTTGTCTTCCACTTGCCAACTCTGCCAAGCCTATCGCCCGCATGGGCAATGGCGCGAGGTGGGTTTCTCTGAAGGTTAGAACCCCATATCTAGGGGCAATATTCCTTGAAATTGGCGCTATCTAGAGGGTGAGGAGCATTCGGGTATTGCCGAGGGTATTTGGCTTCACGGATTCAAGATCCAAGAATTCGGCCACACCTGCGTCATACGAGCGTAAAAGTTGAGCATAAACATCCGGTTCGACGGGCGTGCCATGAATCTCAACAAAACCAAGACTGCCAAAGAATTGAGTTTGAAAGGTAAGACAGAAAATACGATCGACACCAATTTCGCGAGCACGACGAATTATTTCATTAAGAATTAAATTTCCGATGCCTTGTTTGTGAAACTCTTTTGCAACAGCAACAGTTCGAACTTCTGCAAGATCTTCCCAAAGGATGTGAAGAGCTCCGCAACCCACGATGACACCATCTCGCTCTGCAACAACGAACTCTTGTACGGATTCGTAAAGAGTAACTGTCTCCTTAGAGAGCATCTGCCCTGGAGCTGCATATGAATCAACGAGTTCTCTGATTGCTTTTACATCACTGGTACGTGCTTGGCGAACGTTAATCATTTATTCGGCTTCTGGCTTTACCAATGGGAACAAGATTGTTTCACGAATTCCGAGTCCAGTCAGTGCCATAAGCAAACGATCAACGCCCATTCCCATTCCACCACACGGAGGCATTCCAAATTCCATTGCACGTAAGAAATCTTCATCTACCTGCATTGCTTCTAAGTCACCCTTTGCGCCAAGAGTTGCTTGTTCAACTAAACGCTCGCGTTGAATTACAGGATCAATTAACTCAGAATATCCAGTTGCAAGTTCGAATCCATCTATGTAGAGGTCCCACTTCTCAACAACTCCTGGAGTTTCACGATGGGCGCGAACGAGCGGTGATGTATCTACGGGATAGCCCATAACAAATGTTGGTTCTATTAATTTATCTTGTGCAACGTGCTCGAAAATTTCTTCAGCAAGCTTGCCAGTAACCCACTTCGGATCAATCTTCATTCCTAGTTTTTCGGCGTGCTTCTTCAGAACCTCGTATGAAGTAAGTGCTGTGACTTCTTCCCCCACGCCCTCAGAGATGGCGTCATATAGGGAGATTTCCTTCCAAGTGCCACCAAGATCAGCTTCGCGCCCGTTGTGATGGGTAACGACGTGTGATCCAGCAACTGCCATTGCAGCATTTTGAATCAAGCTCCGCGTGACATCTGCAATTGAGCGCCAATCTCCATAAGCCATATATGACTCAACCATTGCGAACTCTGGTGAGTGAGAAGAGTCAGCTCCTTCATTGCGGAAGTTGCGATTAATCTCGAATACTCGCTCCATGCCACCAACTACACAACGCTTTAAAAAGAGTTCGGGGGCAATGCGCATGAAAAGTTCCATGTCATATGCGTTAGAGAATGTTTTAAATGGACGAGCTGCCGCTCCACCATGCATAACTTGAAGCATTGGTGTTTCTACTTCAATAAAATCAAAATTGTTATAAGTCTCGCGAAGTGAGCGCATGACCTGTGGTCGCATACGAGCTGCAGAACGCGCTTCTGGGCGAACAATTAAATCTACATAACGCATGCGAACACGCGTCTCTTCTGACATTGGTTTGTGATCGTTAGGAAGTGGGCGAAGTGACTTTGATGCCAAGCTCCAAGAGTTAGCGAGGATTGATAGCTCGCCTCGCTTTGAGGTAATGATTTCGCCAGTGACGCTGACAATGTCTCCTAGATCAATATCGCTCTTCCAGGCATCTAGTGCTTCTTGGCCAACTTTATCTAAAGAGAGCATTGCCTGAAGTTCGGTTCCGTCTCCCTCACGCAAAGTTGCGAAACAGAGTTTGCCGGTATCGCGCTTAAAAATAATTCGACCGGTAAGCGATTCGATATCTCCAGTAGCCACATCGATTTCAAGGCCAACGTACTTTTCGCGAATTTCCTTTAGCGATTTAGTGCGGCTAACTGCGACTGGGTACGGCTCAATTCCACGTTCGATTAAACCAGCGCGCTTCTCGCGGCGAATACGGAGCTGCTCTGGAAGGTCGTCTTCGATTGGCGTTGCTCCTGAAGCGTTATTGTCAGTCGTCATAGTGAGTGGATTCTACCTTTGGTCTTTACTGATTCTTCTCAAAAATTAGACGAAGGCCAATAAGAGTTAAATCAGGCTCATATTCATCAATAGTTTCAGCGACTCCAATTATCAGAGGTGCGAGACCACCGGTAGCAATCACTGTTGGGGCATCGT
>WLNN01000145.1 GCA_009699765.1 Actinomycetota bacterium | reverse complement strand
CGACACTCCGCATACTCGAGCAATTCCTGTTTCTGGTACTGGTGCTCATCCAGATATTGCAAACCGATTGGGCGTTGAAGTTAGTCGCTATGAAGGTCCAACTGGAATTCTTGCTGTGATTCAAGATGGCTGCGTACGACGTGGAATAGATGCAATTGCACTATGGGCTGCAATTCCCCATTACGCTCCAGCAAATCCGTCTCCGAAAGCAACGCTTGCTCTTATAAATGGATTAGAAGATTTTCTTGAAGTCACATTGCCGCAGGGTGCGTTACCTGAACTCTCTGCCCAATGGGAAGAAACAGTAAATGAGATGGCGAAAGAAGATTCAGATATAGAGGAGTACATAAAATCTTTGGAAGAAACAAAGGATGCCACCGAAATATCGGAAGATTCTGGTGAAGAACTTGCGCGTGAAGTTGAGCGATTCTTAAGACGCCAGAACAATTCAAACGAAAGTTAAAGCGCGAGTCCAAGGATTGCATCGATAGCCCTAGAGAGCTCTCCAGCATTGCCGCCTGAGGAACCCTTATGGCAATCATTTACCCAATTCTTAATCACTTGAAGCGATTGAGGTGTATCAATATTTTCAGCTTGCGCCTTTATGATCTCTGAAATTACGGAGTGAGTTGGTGCTACCTCCATCATGGAAAGTGCATCCCTAAGGCGAAGAATCCACGTTTGCGCATCTTCGAGTAGCGCTTGACTCCATGATCTATCAACTGAGAAATGTGATTCCATGAGCGCCCAGCGGATAGCCATTGGGTCGACACCAGATGCGATAAGACGTGAGACAAAAACCAAATTTCCGAGCGACTTACTCATCTTCACTCCGTCAAGGCCAATCATTCCAGAGTGCACATAATGACTTGCGAATTCGCGACCTTGAAGGATTGCTCCCTGTGCCGCTGACATTTCATGATGTGGGAATATGAGATCACTTCCTCCGCCTTGAATATCAATCGAGGTGGAGGAATCTGAATCTAGATCCAAATAATTGAGAGCTATTGCACAGCACTCGATATGCCAACCTGGACGCCCATCTTGATGTGGACCGCTCCAAGATGGTTCTCCATCTCGATGGGATAACCAGAGCAGCGCATCCAGCGGATCTCTCTTTCCCAATCTATTTGGATCGCCACCGCGTTCTGAAAATATCTCAATCATTTTTTCTTGCGAGAAGTGTGAGCGACTACCAAATTTCTCATCAGTTCGAACTGAGAAATATAGGTCTTCATCTACAAAGTAAGTTGAATTCTCAGATTCAAGCTTATGGATAGCGTCTACTACCAATCCCATCGCCTCAACAACACCGACGTAATGATCCGGTGGAATAACATGCAAATTCACCATATCGCCGCGGAAGAGATCGATTTGGGATTTCGCTAATTCTTTCCAGTCAATTCCATCTCGGGTAGCCCGTTCGAGAAGTGGATCGTCAATATCAGTAATATTCTGTACGAATTTGACTTCACTACCTTGCAATCGAAGATATCGATTAATCAAATCAAATGTTAAATAAGTTGCTGCGTGTCCAAGGTGGGTTGCATCGTAGGGAGTTATTCCACAGACATAAATGCGGTACACATCCTTTTTCGGAAGTGGATATATTCCATTTCGCGCGGTATCGCGCAAGCTGAGTTGAGGAATATCGAAATTGCCACCTAACGGAGGGATGGCGACTTCTGCCCATGAGTTCATGCGTGAAGGCTATCTCTTAGTAAGGCGGCCACGGGACAGCTGGCCAATCCGGGTTGGGTAGAGGAAAAGTTTTTTCGGTTATCAGGCGATCAAGGCGCGAAAGAAGTGCGTCATATTCGAATTCTGTAATGAGACTGCTTAGCTCTTGCGAACGATCATCATCGAGAGAAGTTCGCAGAGTTCGAAGGATTGAAATCTCCATATCCGTAAAATCTTCTCCTGCCCACTGCCATAGAACAGTTCTTAATTTATCTTCCTCGTGGAAAGTCACTCCATGGTCACATACATATATGTGTTCTTGCGTTAGCGGCAAAAGGTGTCCAATTTTGCGGTCAGTGTTGTTGATGATGGCATCAAAAATTACTACCTTACGAAGGACTTCATTCCTCTCACGAAAAAAGAGTTCAAGGTCAATTTCTTCATTAATTTCAATCCACTGCTGAACCATTCCTTCTCCGAATGGGCCATCTCGAAGAATGGTCATGGGCACGAGATGAAAATTGAGAGCTTCACTAATAAGGAAAGCAGCTCTCTCTCTAGAAGCCAAGTTGCCATCTTGAAAATCCCAAAGCGGACGCTCCCCCGCAATGGGCTTGTAGATCGCTTGCGTTGATTCCGCACCTAAAGAAATTTCTACGACCAATGTTGCATTCGATGCATCAACTAATCGACCTTGCACCTGCATATTGCCAGTGAGAAGCAATTCCTCATTGCTATTCATCGGCGGTAACCATTTGCACGAGCGCAGAGATGACCTTGGGGATCAATTGGCATTCCGCAGAAGGGACAGGGTTGTCGTCCGGCAGCTACGACCAGTTCAGCACGATCGTAGAAGGCACGAGCTTGATCTTGAGAAATATATATTCGTACGATTTGAATTTCATCTAACAAAGGTGAATCTTCGTCAACATCTTCATCAGTTAGGTCAAATTCGCCCAGATCTACCTGCCGTAGATCAATTTGAATTAAGTCACTATCCTCATCGTAAAAGATTGCAATTGATCCAATTCGGAACTCATCAAGTACGGGGATATCCAGGGGCTGTAAATCACGGATCAAATTTGGGCGTGGAGATAAAGGTCGCACCATTCGTATCTCTTTAAGCATGAACTGAAGTCGCTCTCCCAGCGCGGACACTTGTGATTTCTCAAGAGATGCCGAAATCATCACATTGCCGGTTCGGATTTGGAGGTAAAACGTTCGTTCGCCAGGAAGACCGACCGTTCCGCAGGTAAATCGTGAGACGTCCCTAAAAGTTCGTAACATGGCTTAGATCAAATCTTTAAGAGAGGAACTACTGTTTGTTGTGACCAGCGAAAACTGACCTTTATCTTCCTTGAAAATTGTGAAGGTTGCGGGCGCAATTTGGATCGATTGAAATTTATCTAATTTCATACCCAAGAGTGCTGCGGTAATTAATTTGATTACATCAGAATGCGAGACTATTAAATGTCTCTGATCGCCTCTTATCTTTGCTATTTGAGTGACGGCCGAAACCGCTCTTTTCTGAGCCTTCTT
>WLNN01000144.1 GCA_009699765.1 Actinomycetota bacterium | reverse complement strand
GAGGCAGATAGTGAAGTTGATGTCATCATCATTACTCGAGGCGGTGGCTCATTTGAAGATTTACTTCCCTTTAGCGATGAATCATTAGTCCGCCTTGCTGCATCATGTAAAACTCCAATTGTCAGCGCGATTGGCCATGAGAAAGATTCACCACTGCTTGATTTAGTCGCCGACTACCGTGCTTCAACTCCAACTGATGCGGCAAAACGTGTTGTTCCAGATATTGCAGAGGAAATCCTTGGTATCAACAAAATGCGCGATAGAGCATTTAGGGCCCTCTCTGCTCGCCTTGAATACGAGAGCAACTTCATCGCTCAACTTCGCTCGCGGCCGGTAATGAAGGATCCCGGTGCTTTCCTTACAATTTTGAGTGAAGAGCTCAACGACCTACGTCTGCGTTCAATCCGCAGTTTTACGGCGACAATCGATGCCGAACGAAAAGAACTCAAGGCAATAACAGCGCATCTTCGTTCGCTCTCACCACAATCGACTCTAGACCGTGGATATTCAGTGGTCCGCGATTCAAAAGGTAGCGTCGTCCGCGATGCCAAGGCGCTTAAAAAAGGTGATCTTCTTGCGATTAAGGTCGCTAAGGGCGAGACCAGCGCCACAGTTAATTAATACACGACGTATTTGGCACCTATAAAGGCAGGAGTAGATTTGGCACATGGCCGAAAAGAAGCTCTCCTATGAAGCAGCCCGTGATGAACTGGCAGAGATTGTTGAATCCCTGGAAGATGGCAGCGCTTCATTAGAAGAGTCACTCAAGCTCTGGGAACGCGGTGAAGAGCTTGCAAAGATCTGCCAAGAGTGGCTCGATGGCGCGAAGGCAAAATTGGCATCGGTAAAAAAGGAAAGTAAGTAAATGTCCCCGACATTTTCATACTCAGATTTACTTCCTCTCGGCGAAGATACAACTAAGTACCGCCTTATCAGCAAAGATGGCGTTTGCGTTGTAAAGCTTGGCGATCAAGAGTTCTTACAAGTGAGCCCAGAAGCGATTGCAAAGCTGACCGAGGTAGCAATTCACGATATTAATCATTACCTGCGCCCTGATCATCTGCAGCAATTAGCAAATATTCTAAAAGATCCCGAAGCATCAGCTAACGACCGCTTCGTCGCACTAGACCTTTTGAAAAATGCCAACATTTCGGCCGGCGGAGTTCTACCAATGTGCCAGGACACCGGCACCGCGCTAGTCATGGGCAAGAAGGGTCAATATGTTTTGACGACTTCTAAAGATGAGGTCGCTGTGGCCCAAGGAGTTTACGACGCTTATACAAAGCTGAATCTTCGCTATTCTCAGATGGCACCTGTAACAACTTGGGAAGAGAAGAACACCGGCAATAACTTGCCTGCCCAAATCGAAATTTACGCAGATAGTGATCATCAGGATGAGTACAACTTCCTCTTTATCGCTAAAGGCGGTGGTAGCGCCAACAAGTCCTACCTCTACCAAGAGACCAAGGCCGTCCTTAATCCAACCTCATTTATGAATTGGCTCGACGATAAGTTGCGATCACTTGGAACAGCGGCTTGTCCTCCGTATCACCTCGCCATCGTTATCGGTGGAACAAGTGCAGAGCAGACTGTAAAGACTTCAAAATTGGCCTCAACGCATTACTTGGATAGTTTGCCAACAACCGGCGATGCTGCAACGGGACATGGTTTCCGCGACCTTGAACTTGAGAAGCAGGTATTAGAGCTGACTCGCACTTTGGGAATCGGCGCACAATTCGGCGGCAAATACTTCTGCCACGATGTTCGTGTTATTCGTTTGCCCCGCCACGGTGCATCGCTTCCGATTGCAATTGCAGTCTCCTGTTCAGCCGACCGCCAAGCAAAAGCGAAAATCACTAAGGATGGAATCTTCCTCGAGCAGCTAGAGACTGATCCAGTCCATTTCATGCCAGAGACAACTGATTCTCATCTCGATGAGAATGTTGTAAAAATTGACCTCAATCAGCCAATGGATTCAATCCGCGCCGAACTCTCTAAGTACCCAGTAAAGACTCGAGTTTCACTGACCGGCACCATCGTTGTCGCCCGAGATATCGCTCATGCTCGTATCAAGGAGATGCTCGATGCCGGTAAGGCGATGCCAGATTATTTAAAGAATCACGCTGTTTATTACGCGGGTCCAGCAAAGACTCCAGAGGGATATGCATCGGGATCATTTGGGCCAACGACTGCTGGTCGAATGGATTCATATGTTGAATACTTTCAATCACATGGCGGCTCGCACGTAATGCTTGCTAAAGGCAATCGTTCGAAAGCAGTAACAGATGCCTGCGCAAAAAATGGTGGCTTCTACCTCGGCTCTATCGGCGGACCAGCTGCCCGTTTGGCTCAAGATTGTATTAAGAAGGTTGAAGTCCTCGACTTTGAAGATCTTGGCATGGAAGCGGTCTGGAAGATTGACGTTGTTGATTTTCCAGCCTTTATTGTTGTTGATGATAAAGGCAATGACTTTTTTGCTGAGACTATGAGGCCGCTAACAATTGGCAGCAAACCCGTCTAATTCATTTAAGAGTTAATAAGAAGAATTAAGAAGAAGAATTAAGAAGAAGAATTAAGAAGAAGAATTAAGAATTAGTAGTAACGCGAGCGCTTGAACTTCGCCCACGCCTTACAAGGTGTCTCATAACGAATATCGATGTAGCGAAGTCCCCAACGAATCTGGGTCACGGGATTGGTGCGCCAGTCAGATGCAATTATCTCCATCTTTGAGGCTGGAAGTGCTTGAGCAATTCCGTGGGCGCCAGAGCGATAGTTATGTGCCTGGTAATTCCAGTGGCTCTCTTTTGTCCAGAGACGATTGAGGCAGGTGTATTGATCTGCGCCCCATGAATAATCTGAGCTCATAATCAACTTGGTGACATATTTTGCGCCAGAGGCCTTGCGGGAAATTTCGACCTGGCGGGCCAAGATTGCAACGCCAGCCATCTCTGACATTGGTGCAACAACTGACTGTGTGAGGCCATCTTCTGAGAAAGCTGCCTCGCGAGTAATCGTCAGATTGGCCGATGGCGTCTCTGGAAAGTTAAGTTGGGTTGCCGAAGGAAAATCGAGGCCGTTTGCCGTTGGCTGTGCAACGGTAAGAACGGTGAAGGTCGCAACAAGGGACCAGATCGCGCGCTTCTTCTTCATTGACTGTGCAACAAGTACTGACATCTTCGACCTCCCTTGCTCTTTGATCCATCTGGATTCCGCCCCTGGCTTTGACCCAAGGGCTGATT
>WLNN01000143.1 GCA_009699765.1 Actinomycetota bacterium | reverse complement strand
CTGAAGACACTGAGCGCTCCTTTGCGATCGTTCAACAAATCCGCTTGCTCCGCGCAATCATGCGTGGTTATGAGGCTAAGACTATCGGCTCGCAGGCGCCTATATAAATGGCGTAAAGCGGGTAAAAGCGCGAGATGGAGCACATTTTCAGGCCCGATCTTCACCTCTCTGCCAGAGACCAGCCGTCAGCCTCGATTCTCGAGAATTTGAAGTGGCGAGTGTTCGCAGCCACTGGGAAAGTTTGCCCATGAATATCGACGCGAGAAAACTCGCCCTTGTTACTGGCGGAAGTCGCGGCCTCGGTTTTGAAACAGCTAAGACACTTCGCGCCCGCGGGTTTGATCTCATCCTCGTCGCCAAAGATTCACAACGATTGGTTGCAGCTCGCGCCGCGCTTTTGTCGGATGAAAAAAGTGAAAGCATTGAAGCCTACGCAATTGATTTTGAAAATGCTGAAGCAACTGTGAGTGCGCTAGAAGCAATTGCCGTAACGCACCCAGATATTACACATCTCATTCTCGCTCACGGAGTTATGAGTGAAAAAATGTCCAAGACGCTAAAGACAAATGATGCAGAATGGAATCGCGTCATGTCTATAAATTTTGATTCAGTCTTCCAGATTGTTAATCGCTTAGCACCATCACTAGTTGAAGCTCGCAATGGTCGCATCGTTATATTCTCTGCATGTCTTGGCCGCATGTCAGGTCCTGGAAATGCAGGAGGGCTCGCGCCATACAGGATTAGTAAAGCAGCGGTAAATGCACTTGTGCGAAATCTTGCACATGAAACCGGACTCGGCGCACGTGGAGTTCTCGTCGATGCAATGTGTCCTAATCATTCACGCACAGATATGGGCGGTCCTGATGCGCCACGTAGTGCAGAAGAAGGCGCAGAGACCGCTATCTGGCTTGCTACTCGCGAATTTGATAAAGCTTCAGATGATTTTCAAAAGAACACAACTGGAGTCTTCTGGGAGGATCGCCAGATAATTCCTTGGTAATAAATCTACGTGATTGTTATTTAGCTGATTTCTTAACAGTAATAAAGATGCTTGCAGTGACTGTAACTGCCATTGCAGCAATAGGAATAGCAAGCCAATAAACACCCGCCTCAAATTGATACTTAGCCACACCCAAGGCAATCAAATTAGCCAAGATCGCAGGTGAATTAGCCCAGCGACGACCATTCTTTACACCCCATGCGAGTGTGTAGAGAGCCCCTGAGCCAGCAAATGAAAAACCAATAACACTTAAATACGGCATCCAAGATTTATCGTGTGTGAATCCAAGGGCGATCATGTAGATGCCTAGGGCGAGTACGAGAATGGATTCAATCAGCAATAGGGAAAATGCGATTGTTCTCCCACCTGATTTCTCTGCATTATCTCTAGCCATGAAGCGAAACTTATCATCTTCGACATATCTAGATCCCGTATCTCACGATGGTGTTCATGATGCTCTCACTTTTTTACCCGCACCGCCGTACTTCTACGAATACCTCTACCGAGAAATCGCAATAATTGAACGAAACGAACGGCCACTCATCCTTATGAAGTTTCTAATTGAGCCGATTCAACAGAATGCCATAATAAGAGATTACGAAATCTCCATAATCAATTTTGCAAAAGCTATAAATAAAAGTATCCGAAAGAGTGATTTTGCTGCTCGAATCGGTAGGTATGAATTCATGCTTGCGCTCTCGACAGAAAATAAATCCCCTGATGAATTTGCAAATCGATTACTCACACTTTGGCGCGATGAGGAGTTTCTCTTCTCCTACTCCTCAACGCCATATTTGGCTGGGGATGGAGCACTCTCCATCTTAAGACGCCTCGATGGAGAGGAGGTGTACCGGCCGTAACAAAAAGTCACGAGAAATATCGAGGGTTAAGGATTATCCACAAGCGCCAACTTTCAGGTACGCAATTTGTCCCCGCACCCCTACTTTCTCGCCATGGAAGCAATAACTGCAATGGAACCATCAGTTGTCTTTGGACCTATCTTTCCCTTCATTTGCGATGACACAATCGAAGAAATTTGGATTAACTCACCGGAGCGAATATTCATTGCTCGTGAAGGGAAAAGCGAGCTCACTAATCTAATTCTCACTTCATCTCAGGTTTCTGATCTCGTAGATCGCACATTAATGTGGAGCGGAAGACGTTTAGATCTTTCACATCCTTTTGTAGATGCCCGTTTGCCTGATGGAAGTCGTCTTCATGTTGCAATTCCTGAGGTTACCTCTGAACACTGGGCGGTAAATATCCGAAAGCACATTGCCCAGAATTACTCAATTCAGGATTTAGCAATTAAGGGAATGTTGACTATAGAAATGGCGGAGTTGCTTACCAAAACTGTAATTGCGGGACTAAATATACTGATCAGCGGCGGTACTCAAACTGGGAAAACAACAATTCTTAACGCACTAGCGAGTGAAATTCCATATTCAAATCGGGTAGTAACTATTGAAGAAGTATTTGAACTCCACCCTCGATTACCAGATGTAATTGCACTTCAAACACGAGATGCAAACCTTCAGGGAGAGGGTGAAATTTCGTTAAGAAAGCTAGTTAAAGAAGCGCTTCGGATGCGCCCCAACCGCATAATCGTTGGAGAAGTGCGAGAAGCTGAGTCACTCGATTTATTAATCGCTCTCAATTCCGGGCTTCCTGGGATGGGAACAATTCACTCAAATTCTGCTCGCGACGCAATCATGAAATTACAAACGCTTCCCCTTCTCGCAGGATCAAATATCTCGCATGAATTTATTTTACCGACAGTTGCTTCAGCGATAGATGTAGTAGTTCAAATATCCATGGACTCAAGTGGCATGAGACGAGTTTCTGAGATCGCATATTTGAGCGGCAGGCTAGAAAAACACCATATTGAAATAGAAAATGTCTGGCAATACAAAAATGGTTGTTATGAAATCGGTATGGGGTTATCAGAAATCAACGCAAAGATTGCCCAGATACTTGGCCCAGAAAGCGCTCATGTTGGCACAGCATTTTCTTATTCAGAAAATGACCTTCATCAAAAAAGCAAAGTTAATGCGTAATTACGAGCCATCTATTCGCAAAGTCCTTCTTGGGTCGAGCGTATTCCTGATTGCTCTCGCGATAACCAAATCTTTATCCATATCTATGGCATTAATGTTGGTAGTTCTAGTATTGGTTCGAATAGCAGCACAGATGAGTAAATCAAAGAAGTCTTGGGATCTTATTCAGGTAATTCCAGAAAT
>WLNN01000142.1 GCA_009699765.1 Actinomycetota bacterium | reverse complement strand
TACGTCGAGCTAACGCACTATTCATTGAACGTGCCGATGAAATCGGCCGCATCATGACTCTCGAACAAGGTAAGCCAATTGGTGAGGCTGTTGGTGAAGTGCTGTGGGGCGCAGATTATTTGCTGTGGTACGCCGAAGAAATTCGCCGAAGTAACGGAACAATAGTTCCAAGTGATTCTTTGAATACACGTTTTTATTTACGCCGTCGTGCTCGTGGCGTAGTAGCTTGTATTACTCCTTGGAACTTCCCAAATGCGATGTTGCTGCGCAAGATTGCCCCTGCTGTTGCGGCAGGAAATACGATTGTTGCAAAGCCTGCTGAAGAGACTCCTCTATCGGCAATAAAGATTTTTGAAGTTTTCCATGATGCAGGCTTCCCTGCCGGCGTTCTTAATCTCGTGTGTGGTGAGCCTGCACCTATTGGTGATGTCATTCTTGAATCTCCAGATGTTCGACAAATCTCTTTCACTGGTTCTACTGCTGTTGGTCGCATGCTGGCCGAGCGCGGAGGAAAGACTCTCAAGAAGGTAACCGTAGAACTCGGTGGCGTTGCACCATTTATTGTTTTCCCAGATGCAGATATCGATGTTGCAGTAAGCAATTTGATGGCCGGAAAATTTGCAAACCAGGGGCAAAGCTGTGTAGCTCCCAACCGAGTAATGGTTCACCAAGACATTTATGATGTATTCCTTGCAGCAGCTACCAAGGCTGTTTCTGCACTTCGCTTGGGACACGGAACTGGTGGAGATTTTGAAGTCGGACCAATGATTTCTCCTGAGGCCGTTACACGAGTTAATGCACAACTCGAAGATGCAAAGAGTCGCGGAGCAAAGGTCGTTATTGGCGGATCACTTCCTGCTGGTATTGATCCAACACGTTGGTGCTCACCAACAATTCTCACCAATGCACACAAGGATTCGCTCGTCACATGCGAAGAAACTTTTGGTCCTTTGGTTGCCGTTGAAGCCTTTACATCTGAAGAAGAGCTTCTTTCGAGTGTAAATGCCTCAGAATCTGGCTTGGGTGCATATCTATTCACAAAGGATTTAGCGACAGCTCACCGCGTATCTGAAGCCCTTGAATACGGAATGGTTGTTATTAACGGTGCATCTTTTGGATATGTTCAAACTCCATTCGGTGGAACCAAGGGCTCAGGAGATGGACGCGAAGGCGGTCAAGATGGGCTCTTGGAGTACCAAGAGTTGCAATACATCAACATGAATTTCTAAATCAAGAATTAGACAAGCCTAAGTAAGGAGAAGTTAACGATGGCCACTAACGCAGAGTTGCGTCCAGTACACACACTGATCGACCCTTCTTCCAGTGTCATTATTGGACCATCTGTGCGCAGTGCAGCAGTTGTGCGAAATATGATCGCTAGCAAGATTCCCGTTCTGGGAATTCATCCAAGCAAAGATGAAGTTCTAGGATTGAAATGTTTGCCAACGATTGCATCGTTAAAGACAACTCCAGATCTAGCAGTTGTCATGGTTGGTCACACGCGAGTCGAGGAAGCGGTCTATGAATTAATGGATCGAGGAACGCGTGCATTCTTTTTCCCAGGACTAGGAAGTGAAGCAGGCGCGGACGGTCCGTTGATTGCAGCTCGCATACAAGAGCGTGCAGCCGCTAACGGATCAATGATCATCGGGCAAAACTGTATGGGAATTGCAAAGCCAGGAGGATCTCCCTGGATCGGCTCTATCTCAGATTCCTTTGTTGATGGACATGTAGGAATTTCTGCACAATCAGGTTCGATTGCCGAAGCTTTTACAACAATAGGACCTCGCATTGGCTTTAGATTTATTGCCTCGACGGGTAGCGAACTTAATCGAGACGTTTCGGACTTTATGAGCTTTATGGCAGATGATGAACAAACCAGAGCAATTGGTATTTTCATTGAAACCATTCGTCGACCTGAAGCATTCATTGCTGCGTTAGAGAAGTGTGCGGCAGCCGGCAAACCTGTTGTTGCTCTCAAGGTAGGAAAATCAGGGGTTGCAAAGCGAATCGCGTTGGCTCATACAGGCGCGGTTGTGGGCTCTAATCAAGCATTTTCAGCAACTTTAAAGCGATTTAGCGCAATTGAAGTAGAAGATTTTCCAGAAATGGTTGAAACCCTTGAAGTGCTTGGAAAGAAGCGTCGTCCTAAGGGAATTCGAGTTACAGCGGTTTCTGAATCAGGTGGCGAATGTGGACTCATGGCAGATCGCGCTGAAAAGAATGGTGTTTCATTTGCACCGCTACCAGAGAAAACAGCGATTGCACTAAATAAAGAGTTCCCAAATTACCAACATCCACAAAATCCATTAGATGCATGGGGTGTTGACACACCTGAAGTTGTTTTCCCACGTTCGATGGAGATGCTCGCTGAATCAGGAGCGTATGACACCTTAATTGCTCAAGTGGATATTTCTAGATTCCGCGGAGCCGACGAGTTGGTGTGGTGCAACATGGTGGTCGAATCATTAGGAAAAACTGCCGAAAAATTCAATATCTCTCCTGCGGTAGTTTCCGTTCACTCGGTAGATGCGCCTCAATCAATCTTGGATATCTGCGCTAAATATGAACTTCCTTTACTACGTGGAATCAATGGGGCCATGCAAGCGTTAGGTCATGCCGGGCGATGGAATAAACCTTCAACTATTCATCAGAATTTTGGATCAGCAATAGATATTTCAGACATGGTTACCCGCGAAGGCGCATTGCCTGAATATGAATCTGCTGAAATTCTCGAACGTTACGGTGTACCAATTGCATCCAGAAAGCGCGTCACATCATCTGATCAAGCTGCTGCCGTCGCTGAATCCCTTGGATTCCCTGTTGTAGTAAAGAGCGATGGTCCTGCACACAAGAGCGCAGCAGGAGGAGTGATTCTAAATATCAATTCAGCGGTAGAAGCAACGGCAGCGGTAGAAAAACTGGGCGGTATTGCATTTATAGCTGCACAAATTCCAAAAGGTGTAGAAGCCCTTGTTGGAATGGTTCGTGATGAAGAGTTTGGTCCAATCCTTGCCGTCGGTCATGGTGGTGTCACCGTTGAATCAAAAAAACCGGTCACAATGCTTGGTCCTGTTGATTTAGCTACAGCTCAAAAAATGGTGGCTGAGGCTGGGCTTGAAGACCCTCATGGCGTCTTATCAACCTCACTTGTCACCCTAGGTCGCGTAGCTGCGGAGCATCCAGAGATCGTTGAGATCGATGTGAACCCAATGATTGTTTATGACAAAGCAACTATCGCAGTTGATGCCCTTGTGGTTATCAGTTCAGAGAATGGAAAATAGATCATGAGCGTCATTAC
>WLNN01000141.1 GCA_009699765.1 Actinomycetota bacterium | reverse complement strand
TCGACAGTATGAAGTGTTCCAAAGCGAGCGCGGAGCTCGTCAATCTGCTCATTGAGATCTGCATCAGTTACTTCTGCGTTATCAACTGTGACAGTGATCTTTGAGAAATCTGGAAGTGTTACTTCTGGGCGGACGCTAACCTCGACCGTAAATTCAAGCTTCTCGTTATCTTTCAACTCTTTGATGTCGACGACAGGGCGACCAATAACCAACAATGAATTCTCACGAGCAGCTTGTGAATAGAAATCAGGAAGAGCTGAATTGATTGCCTCATCTAGTACCGCTGCGCGACCTACGCGTTTTTCAACCATTGCGGCCGGAACTTTGCCTTTACGAAATCCTGGAATGTTGATCTGTGAAGCGAGCTTCTTGTAAGCATCTGCGATGTATGGGCTGAGTTCTTCAAAAGAAACATCAACTGAAATCTTTACGCGTGTTGGGGAAAGTGTTTCTACGGTGCTCTTCACAAGTTACTCCTGTTAATTAAGTGAGTTAAAACTTTAGAACTTTAAGTACTACTGGTCGGGGCGGGGAGATTCGAACTCCCGGTCTCCTGCTCCCAAAGCAGGCGCGCTAGCCACTACGCTACGCCCCGAAGGCGCAGGGGGAAGTCTAAAGCAATTTTTCCCCGCTGCTTACCGAACTCTAAAGGCCTCAGATACGGCCCTGACGTACTAGTTCTCACGCAGGAATCCAGCTTTCAGGCAACCCTTCGCTTATCCCACTCTGTGATGAGTAGCACTCACCTAAGAATTTACTTCTTTACATATCCCTTGGGACATACAGGAGCAACGGCGGTGACCTTCTTAATCAACTTTCCTTTAACGCAAGTGATCGTTTTCTTCTTCACTGGAGTTGCCGATGGCTTAGCTGTTGCCTTCGCTGAAGTTGATGGCTTTGCGGTCGCTTTTGAAGAGGTCGTTGGCTTGGCTGTCGCCTTCGCCGATGTAGATGGCTTCGCCGAGACTTTTGGTGTCGCCTTCACAGTTGGAGTCGGGCTTGGAGTTGGCGTAGGTGTTGGTGTTGGTGTCGCCACAGGTGCTAACGGAGTAGGAGACGGCTCTGGTGTTGGAGTTGGTGAAGGCGTAGGTGTTGGAGTTGGAGTTGGAGTTACAACAGGCTCAGAAATAATTGGAGCTGGTGGTGGTGGAGGCGGTGAATCCACTGTTGGAGTCGGTGTTGGGGTCGGTGTTGGTGTTGGTGTTGGTGTTGGTGTCCCAGAACTATTGAACGTAATGTCATCAACATAGTAAATAGCTCCTGCGGTTGTTCCGAGGAAATCAAAGAAGATCGATGCCATGTTATAGGTGGATGCATTATTAAATGCACCGGTGCCAGTTCGTTGAATGCTTAAATCAAATGTCAGCGTCTTCCAGCCGACTGCAGTTGTCTCGGTTGCGAATGCTTCGACAGATATTTCTGGATGTAGCGCATCTTCTACTTTGAGCATGACCTTCTTTCCAGCAACTGCTGAATGAACCTTCATAGTGACTGTCTTATGCGCACTAGAGGCCAAAGTTTTTCCTGATGCGCCTGTTTTTAGGAAAGTTGTACCAGCAGCGGCATCTGCGCCTTTAACAATCTTCATAGCGGCAAGTGACCCTGCTGTACCGCCGGTAGGTGGCGCAGAGATTGAAGACACATTCGTATTGAAGTCAATTAGTTCATAGCCACTTGTATCTGAAGTCTCAAAGGTAACGTTGATCTGCGGTGCTGATGGAGTTGGAGTTGATGAAGGGGATGCAGATGGGGATGCAGATGGGGAAGGCGAGCCCGACGGAGTAGGTGTAGGTGCACTCGATACAAAGATAATATCGATGAGGTCCTGTCCTTCATTCTTTTGAATTCCACCCGGTGAGATAAGTGCAACTTGTGTAAATTTATCTCCCACTCTTGTGGCATTAGGCGCGTTGATATCTGCGGGGCTCGCTAATCCCCCGGTATTTGTATTTGTGAGCGAGAAGGTAACAAATCCACTGTCATCCGTTGTTCCTGCGATAACGGTTTCGGTATCTCTAAAGGTAATACCGGGTGATGTAAAAGTTGCATTGGATTGCGAGAACTCTTTATTCACCAAAAGATTGACCCGTGTGTTAGCAGCAGGAAGTCCAGACGAATCGGTCACGTACCACTTAAGAGATAGCGTCGAACCGATAAGTGCGATAGCAGAGTAATACTTTACTGTGGCGTGGTAGTAGGTAAACCAACTTTGTGATCCTCTATCTGCAGGATTTGCAAGTAAGCCAGTTGATTCTGGAGCATAAAAACGATGCGTCACAACACTTGTTCCGCGAGGTGCCGGAGCTAACGTGTATTGAACGTCATCGATCAGATAGAGCTTTGAAGTACTGGCAGCAGGTGCGCCTTGTGGTTCAGGACCTCCGGCTGCTCCTGTTGCACCAGCGGCAGCGTGGTCTGTATCAAAGATTAATTCCAACTTCTTGTAAGACGTTTGCGAATCAAATTGACCGATTGCTCCAACGCTTCCAAAATCAAATGTAAGTGAAGACCATTGATTAGCAGTGCCGGTAACAGAATTGACGGTAATTGACTCTCCTACGTTATTACTAATTCTCATTGCAACTTTAACCGCATTGGTAGTTGCTTTAATTTTTGCTGTGACGACTTTATTATCGACCGAAAGAATTGTTTGTGTATCTGTGCGATTGAGCAGAGTGAGGCTGCTGCCTAAATTCGAGTTAAGAGGTTTCTGAACATAGAGAACTGGATTAGTTGTTCCAACATCATTCTTAACTTTCCAGCCCTTATTCCAAGCGCCGCCATCACTAAGCCAATCGACAAGACTTGAAGCATTCAAACTAGCAGTCGCAAATGGTGCCCAATCCATACGTCCGCTACCTGCAACAGGTTCGGATTGTGGCAACACACTAAATGACGCAGCAGTACCAGTTTCAATGATGAAAGTTTGATCGGGAGAAAAAGTAAGCGTCTCGACCACGGATGCTGATGCAGGAAAGGTCACCGCAACTAGACCAGCGGCAGAGAGTGCGAAAATTGCGATCGAAGAATAGAACCGCTTGTTCACAGTGCTCATAGATGCCTTCACCGGTTACTCCCTTGCTAATGCCGTACTGGACTATCTGTCCTTATTCGGTGCAAATGAGAGATTTCAGGTTCGAAGGCAGCTCAAGTTTCTTGCTAGATGCGCCAAGCACATCGTTTAGCAGTTACTTCTAGCTTTCCATCAATCTGGGTAGATTTCGTGAAAGCGCTTTCATGGCTTATTGAAGCCACTTATGCCCCATTAAGCAAGGGTCCTATGGTCACTATTTGCGATCAATTT
>WLNN01000140.1 GCA_009699765.1 Actinomycetota bacterium | reverse complement strand
GAATATCCAAGGACCATTCTGTTCTCATATACATAGCTTTTTTCAACAATGCTGCGAGCGATATCGGCAAGTGGTGGCTTTTCGACTTCGGCAAGAAAGCCAACATGACCTAAATTGATTCCGAGCAGTGGAATATCGCGTAACAAAGTAGCTTCCGCGCCCCTGAGAATCGTGCCATCTCCCCCGAGAACAATTGCAATCTCTACCGCACCTATTTCTTCATTAGAAACTCGCTCAACATTTGCAATTTGCGCATCTGCAGGTGAAACAATTTCAAAATTCTCATGAATTAAGATTGCTGCAAGTTCATGCGCAGCAGTTACGGCTTCAACTCGTGATGGATTTACGAAAATGACTGCGCGTCGCTTGCTCATGCTGGGCCATCCGCTATCGCACGATCAAGATCGGCTTCATTGATTTCTGATGCACCGCGTCGAAGCCATAAGAAGTATTCAACATTTCCTGCTGGTCCCGGAAGCGGGCTTGCAGCGATACCCATGGTTCCTAATCCTACGTCGTAAGCAGAATCAGCAACATCGAGAACTGCAGCTTTGCGAAGCTCAGGGTCACGAACAACGCCGCCTGCCCCCAATTTTTCACGGCCTACTTCAAATTGTGGCTTAACCATAAGCACGAAATCGGCATCAGGTCGTGAAACTGCAGCGAGTGCCGGCAGGACCAACGAGAGCGAAATGAAAGATAAATCAGCAACCACAAGCGCTATTTCTTCGCCAACTTGATCGCCAGTTAAATGTCGAATATTTGTGCGGTCCAAAACCTTAACGCGTTCATCAGTTCGCAGTTCCCAGGCCAACTGACCATAACCAACATCAACTGCGACAACTCTTTTGGCACCGCGGCGCAACAAAACATCAGTGAAACCACCAGTGGATGCACCTGCATCTAAACAAATCTTGCCCTCAACAACGACCGCGGTAAAAACATCTAAGGCGCCGGCTAACTTATGGCCACCGCGAGAAACGAAATCATCACGATTGCCTTGGAGCACTATCGAAGTTTCAGCATCAACTTGAGTTGCTGGCTTTGTTGCTGGAATGCCATTAACTAAAACAGAACGTGATTCGATTAAGTCGGCAGCTTGCTCGCGCGAACGTGCAAGTTCTCTACGAACAAGTTCGGCATCTAGTCGAGTCTTCATAACATCTCTCGATTGAGATTAAAGTCCGTCGATCGAGTTGAGAGAATCTTGCAGTTTCTTATGAAGGGCCTCAAAACGAGCTGTGTGCTCTGAGAGATCACTCGCATCTATATCTTCGAGTTCACGACGAACCCCATCAACAATAGATTCCTCTGCGTTGCTAACATTTGAATCTAAGTTATTTGTGTCTAGGTTATTTGATTCACTCATGATTTGCCCACTTTGCTAACTGTTCGCTTCTTGGAGACTTTCCCTGTTGCCCTTTTCTTTACGTCGCTCTTCTTGACTTCGCTCTTCTTGGCCTTAGCTTTACCGGCAGTTTTCTTGGAATCTTTCTTCAGTACAAAAATCTTTTCTTCGCTCTTCTTGACCTTTTGCTTCCGAGTTTTAGCAGCAAACTTCTTTTTAGGGGTACTTTCTAGCTCTGCCACCCGAGCGAGAAGGAGATCGTATTCTTCGCGCTTAATAAATCCCATTTTAGAAACAGTCGTTTCAACTTCCTCGGCAATTTTCGCCTTAACAGACTCGGCACTTTCGCGCGCCCAATCATTTAGTGCCGCTGCAACCTCAGTAGGCGTTCTCTCGCCATCTGTGAGCTGATTAAAGTAGCTCTTCAAAGTCGAGAGTAGTTCACCTGCTGGAGTCTTGGCCATGGCGTAAGAGTATCGGCTAGGTGCGATTAACTAGCCGTCAGCTAAGAATTAGAGCCTAGTGATGCTCTCCGCTTCAATCTGCCATCGCGAAGCTAATCCTGAAGGGCCTTGCCAGAATCGACGTCGCACTGAACCCGCAACTTCTATCCACTCCCCTGACTTAAGGGATAGGGCGCTTCGACGGCTCTTGGCGCTCCAAGCTGCGATATCGAGTGTATCGACGCCCTCGCGCGCCTCACGGGTGATAATCAAGCGAAATTCAACAACGTGTTCTCCACTAGGAAGCTCACGATCTGTTGCCTGCGCAGAAACCCGTCCTCGCAAAAGGCAATCGTTTAACGAATAGTCCTCTACTTCAACTTCCGCTTTAACTTTCTTTTTTGCTGTCATGAAATCCTCCAGTGATAATAGATGGAGGATTCTCAATCAAAAATATTAAATATTTAGATTAATCAAATCTTGCTGTGGATGAAAATTACGATTCAGCCCTCTCGGCTGCATCAGTTTCCTCTTCCTCATCCAACAATGCGCACTTGCTAAACCATTCACGAGCTTCTTCTGCTCGTCCGGCAGCTGCCAACGCATCCGCGTACGCGTATCGAATACGTAGCGACCAAGGTTCGCGATCATTTTGCAATTCACGACATTGCAAAGTAACAACCGCCGCATCCAGCTCGCCCAAATCGCGACGAGCACCAGCTGCAACAATTCTCATTTCTATCTCTTCAGGTTTTGCAAGACGAGAGACTTCCGGGGAACCAGCCATTTTCAAGGCTTTTAGAGGGTTTCCGAGTCCTCGTTCGCAATCTGCCATGACAGGCCACGAAGTGACATCACCAGAAATTCGATTAGCTGCACGCAATTCCTTTAATGCAATTTCATAATGCCCAGCGCGATATGCGGCATAACCGGCAGTTTCACGAACAACAGCGAGACGACCGGCATGATAGGCAGCAGCTGTTGCATGCTTATGTGCGAGCTCTGGATCAATATCCATATACAAATTAACGCAGACCATATGGCGTGCGACAACTTTCGCATTCTCTATCGATAGACTCAATAACTCAGCCCGCACGCTTTTTTCTAGTTCTTCACCTGTTACATGTTCTGGAATATCGGGTTCAAAAATTCGCGGACGAACTCGTGAAGGGTCTCGATCTATCGGAGTTGGACGAAATCCGCGTGGATCACTTACAGCGCGACCATCTGAAACATTTCTTGTTGCACCAGCGCGATCATCGCGACCGCCTCTACCTGGGCGTGATTCTCCAGAGCGTGGTGAAGCTGGAAGATCTCCGGGACGTGATGGACGATCTCCGGGACGTGATGGACGATCTCCGGGACGTGATGATGATGGCCGGCCACTTGGTCGGGATGACGAAGGACGATCTCCTCGCCCATTGCGATCACTTGAATTTCTATCCATATTTTCCGGCATTGCTCTCTCCCAACGAGTGCATTATCTTTCAAAGAAAAACAAAAAGGGCGCTGATTGCTCAGCGCCCTTTTTATAATTTAAGTCCGGCATCGTTCTACTCTCCCACAAGGTCACCCGTGCAGT
>WLNN01000014.1 GCA_009699765.1 Actinomycetota bacterium | reverse complement strand
TGCCGGTTGAAAGGTACTTCCATCCACCGTCACAGACAATGAAGGCAATATCTGCATCGCGGCCGTCTTTAATGGCCTCATTACCGATTGCAATTGCTGCATGGAGAATTGCACCAGTTGAAATTCCTGCAAAAATTCCTTCAACATGAAGTAATTCGCGCACACGCTTTACTGAATCCTCAGCGCCCACAGAGAAGCGACGTGTCAAAACAGAAGCGTCGTAGAGCTCTGGAACAAAACCTTCATCAATATTACGCAGCCCGTAGACAACTTCACCATAACGAGGCTCTGCCGCAATTATTTGAACATCAGGCTTATGTTCGCGCAAGTAACGTCCCGCACCCATAAGGGTTCCAGTTGTTCCAAGTCCTGCTACAAAGTGCGTGACCGTCGGAAGATCTTTAAGAATTTCTGGTCCGGTGCCGTTGTAGTGCGCCAGTGAATTAGCAGGATTTCCATATTGATACAGGAAAACGTACTCAGGATTTGCAGCTGCAATTTCTTTTGCAACGCGAACAGCTTCGTTTGATCCACCCGCTGCAGGCGAAGAAATAATCTCTGCGCCCCACATTTCAAGTAATTGACGACGCTCTGGGCTGGTGTTCTCTGGCATTACACAAATTAATTTATACCCACGAACTTTCGCTGCCATTGCAAGAGAGATACCAGTGTTGCCACTTGTTGGTTCAAGAATTGTTGCGCCTGGTTTTAGCAATCCACTTTTTTCTGCTTCATCGACCATTGAAATTGCAGTGCGGTCTTTAATTGAACCCGTTGGATTGCGATCTTCAAGCTTTGCCCAGAGTCGAACATTAGGAGCAGGAGATAATCGAGGAAGACCAATCAGTGGAGTGTTTCCAACTGAAGCTGCTAACGAATCGAATCGGGTCATTTTATTTAATGATTGGTATTAAAACGCCTGTGTGCTGCCACCAGCAACTGCAGGAAGAATGGTTACAGAGTCACCATCTTTGAGCGGTGTCTCCAACCCGCCAAGAAAACGCACATCTTCGTCATTGATGTAAATGTTAATGAAACGGCGGAGCGCTCCATTCTCGAGAAGACGCTCGCCAAGTCCTGCATATTGTGAATCAAGATCAGAAATAAGGGCTGAGAGAGTAGTACCGGCGGCTTCAACCGACTTTTGGTCCTTTGTATATGGACGAAGGATTGTGGGGATGCGGACCTCAATAGTCATGAACGTATTATGGCGAAGAAATGACTTATTCGGTAATTGAAACTTCTTCCTCAGTAACAACGCCATCAATAATGCGAAATGAGCGAAATTCAGTTGCAGGTGCAATCTCTTTGCGGGTAGAGACAAGGACATAATGTGCGCCAGGCTCGCCTGCATATGCAATATCTGTACGTGAAGGTCTTGCCTCGGTCTCTGTATGTGAATGATAAATAACGACAATCTCTTCATCTTTATCATCAACTTCACGATAAAGGGCCAACAAATCTTTCGGATCGAATTCGTAAAATGTTGGTGAGTGAGCCGCATTAATCATTGGCTTCAAACGCTGAGGTGTATCTCTTCCGATTGGCCCGAGGATTACTCCGCAACACTCGTCTGGGTATTCAGCGCGAGATTGTTCGAGAATTGCATCGACCATTGTGCGCGAAATTGTTAATGACATAGACGCATCTTAATCTGAAATTTCATCCATTAGCGCCGAGAGCAAAGTTTCTTGTAACCAGCCAAGCCAGGTATATACCGAATAAACACCGCGCAAAGGGTCGTCCGGAGATAAAAGCTCGAGATGTTCGTAGCTATTATTTTCGATTTTTAGCCGAACGCCTAAAGCCAAGCGAATATCGTTAAGGCCACCAAGCCAATCATTTGCACCTTGATGATCGAGTTCAACATCGCCTTCGGGCGAACTCTTTAGCGCCATGCGAATCGACATTGCGTGAGCTTGCTTCTTTCCTCGAAGCGTGGATTCGGTGTATCGACGAAACTCTGCCGAATCAACATCATCTGAATAAGCATTCGGTAATAATCGGTGAAGAACTTCATCTTCAGGTGGTGAATCATGTGAAGTAATTCCTACTAACGCAGCCAGCGGATCTTCATGGCCATGATCGACACGTTCTGCTAGTAATTCAATCAATTGTTCGCAGAGATTGAGAACGACTTCTTTCTCAGCCGTATCAAAGGTGGCGACATATGAATGATCTCCGTGTCGCTTAAATCCTTCATTTGCACTCATTAAATCTGATCCCCGCGTTGAAGGGTCGCCCATAATCCAAATTCATGAAGGCGAGCAACATCATGTTCCATCTCTTCACGGCTGCCGGTAGAAACGATTGCTTTACCTTCGTTATGGACCTGAAGCATTAATTCGGTCGCCTTGGCTTTTGAATAACCAAAAAGCTCCATAAATACATAAGTAACGTATGTTTGTAGATTTACAGGATCATCCCAAACAATGGTCACCCAAGGAGTGTCTCCAGAAAATATCGCACGAAGTTCTTCTTCTAGCGCATCCGATGTTTTGACCATAGTGGGCCTATTTAACCAACTCGGTCGATCCAATGCCACGAACAAGAATTGAGAATTGCTGTGAAGTGAAAGAGTCAAAATCCATATCTGCAGCAACTGAAACGCGTGCTGTGACTACCCCGCGCTTGGAAACAGGGATTTTGAAGTTGAAGTCACCATTTATATCAGTCGTTATTGGCACACCATAGGTCTTCCACGCCCCACCTTCAATCGTCTCGAGCGTTACATAAACTCCTTTGGTCCTCGGATTTATACTCCCACTAATCGAAAGTGTGCTGTTAATCTTCACGGAACCTAGGGCATTAATCCGAACTAATCGATTAACCGAGAGCTCAACAATATTGCTTGTGCTCTCTGTCAAAAACTCAGATTCAGGTGTTCTTATTCTAATATTCGAGTTCCTGCCCAAGATAATTTGCTTTACAAGCTGGCCAGATATATCTGTTGTTCCAGAAGCAATCTTGGACCATTTATCTTCGGAAGCAGAAAAACGTTCGACCAAGACTTGAGCGTTTGGAAGCGGCTTGCCATTCCTATATGTAACGTTAGCTTTGAGTGTAATTGGCTTTCCATAATCAACTGTCGCTGAATCGATTGTCAGATTTGATGAGACCACATCCAATGCATTTGCTATCGCAATTTCTTTTATGCCATCGAATGCATTTTCATCTTCCATTCCAAGAGTCCACATCGCTATTCCACCCAATTTATATTTGGGCACGAGAGCTGCCCTTACTGCTAGCGCTTTTTGGTCTTGATACCAGAATGTACGTGACGCGGTGCAAGAAGTAGCTAGTTTGGTGGAAGTAAGACCGTTATATACCTTGTCATAGGAAAACGTCATCTCGCCATAGAGTTCGTTGTAGATCGGTACGAATCCATATGTCAGTCGAAGGTCTCGTATGTTTGACATTGCTGTTTCAGTCTTGGCTCCAACTTTAATTGCGGATGCAACATCAGAAGGACAAACACCTTGAACCGACGTAACCCAACCACGTGCATAACCTGGCAAGCCTAAATAGATTTTGGAACTGGGCATAATTGAAGTCGCATATTGCAAGGTTTTTTCGGTCCAAGAAATAGGGCCAATCGGACCTGGTCTCGACACTGAATAGTCATAACCCATAAACCGAAGCCGATCTATTGAGCTGGCTATTTCTTTCCATGCATAAACATAGTAACCCTTTTGCTTTGCTGTTGGATCCCAAACATATGGGGTAGTAACCGAAAGAATTTTCTCTTTACTATGCAGGGATGCACTGAGTTCTTTGATGAATGCAACCCACGAGCCCGCCGTCTTAGTCCATGTAGAGCTTTTGTCGACGAAAGCAAATCCTTCAAAATCAAGATCTATACCAGCAAACTTATTTGTCACCGTAAGATCTGTGATGAGTTGTACTAATTGAGTTCTCGAACTTGGCGACGCTAACAAGCCCGCTAATACATTTTCTGGTGTTCCATCAGTGATTGTTGGTATAGAAGCCTTACCCATTGCAGTCAATGAATCTATAACTGTCTTTACAGGGGCCCCTTTAACGCCAACAAATGCACTATAAAGATCTAAGATTCGAATTCTTTTCTTTTCCGCATCGTACTTTACTGTGTACCAAAACGGCATGACCTCTTTTATATATGCTGTATTCGTCTCAATACTCATCATTGAATCTGCAGTGGAGTAGTACGGCATCCAACCGCTAATTATTTTCCGTGCAACCTCATCTGCTTGCGCTACTGGAGAACCAAAGAATGGAAGTATTAGTGCGAAGGCGATGAATCCAATTACGCTTCTATAGGTGGTTCGTCTGGAAGATTTCATCACAATTGCGGACTCGAATTACTCTTTATCTTCTGGGCCTGGGCGAAGACCTTCGAAGATTTCTTTGCATGCAGGACAAACCGGATATCGGGATGGGTCTCGAGAAGGTATCCACTTCTTTCCACATAAAGCTTTAACAGCTTTGCCTGTGACCGCAGATTCAACAATCTTCTCTTTTTTGATGTAGTGGGCGAATCGATCATGGCCACCGTCATCTTCTTGAAGATTTGGGACCGTCTGCGTTAACGTGTCGGTATCAGTGTTGGTACCGATGCCCTCATCTACACGCGTGAAATCACCCATGGCGCAAGGATAGTCGCCAGAGGTAAATAACTCATTGAAAGGCTTGTGAGGGTTCGATGGAATAAATCATGTGAACCTCAATCGACGCCGGCGGGTAGAATTCTGCGATGAAGGATTTATTGAAAACTGAAGATCTCTCTCGCGAAGATCTTGAACTTCTCCTTGCCACAGCAAGTGATTTCGCAAATCAGCCTCTGCGTGCCAATACTGCGCTGAGCAATAAGACCGTAGCGATTTACATGACAAAACCTTCAACGCGTACCCGTTTAGCTTCTGAGACCGCCGTTGCACACCTTGGCGGTACTCCAATTTTCATTCGTGGCGATGAGCTGCAATTGGGCAGGGGCGAAACAATCGCAGATACAGCGCGAATCGTTAGCGAATTCTGCGATGCAATGATTATTCGTACCTTTGCCCAGAGTGATGTCGATGAACTTGGTGCTAATTCAACTATTCCGATTATTAATGGTCTAACAGATACTGACCACCCAACTCAGTTATTAGCTGACTGGGTCACTATTCGCGAAAATTTTGGTAGCGATATCAGTGGTCGTAAGTTCGTTTATCTAGGCGATGGAAACAATATGGCTCATGCCTGGTTGATTATGGGCGCAATCATGGGCGCTCACGTAGTTGCGGCTACACCAGCTGGAAAATTTGCTCCAGATGAAGCTGTTGTTGCACGAGCAAAAGAAATTGCTAGCAAGAGTGGCGCGACTATTGAAGTTAGTAATGATGCAGAAGCAGCAGCAAAAGACGCCAGCATTCTTTATACAGATGTGTGGATGTCGATGGGAGATCCTGAAGCAGAACGTGCCGAGAAGTTCGCTGCCTTATCTCCTTTTGCAATCAACGATCACTTAATGTCATTGACAACTGAAGATTCAATTTTTATGCACTGTCTTCCAGCGCACCGAGGCGAAGAAGTTGCTGCCTCGGTTATTGATGGACCAAAGTCAGTTATTTGGCGCGAGGCACACCACCGTCGCACAACTATTCAAGCTCTTTTGTATCACCTAACTCGCGGGGAAATTAAAGGCAATTAGTTTTCTCGCGTATGCGATATTCGTTAGAAGTTCTAGCCTTCTTGTAGTTCGGTAGGAGCTCCGTGAACATCAAGAATCTCTTTGGCCGCAATATCTACTGACTTCACATCTCCACTGAGTTTGTCGGTGCGATTTAGGCGAGAACCATTTTCAGGTCGCTTCGCATCATCTTTATAGATTGCCGGAATAGATCCAAGCAAACCTTTCTGAAAATCTTCAAATGCCTGCAGTACTTCGCGCTTTGTATTCATAACAAATGGGCCCATCCATGCAACAGGCTCTTTGATTGGCTGACCACCCAGAATAAATAATTCAAGATTTGGAGAACGCGATTCTTGTTGCTTTGCAGCACGTACAACAATTGCATCTCCATCACCAAAAACCGTGAGCTGACCCATTGTTATTGGGCGTTGTTCGTCGCCAACAAAGCCATGTCCTGACATCGCATATACAAGTGCGTTGTAATCCTTGCGCCATGGAAGACGAAGTTCGGCACCTGGTGCAACTGTTGCATGCAACAAAGTGATCGGTGTCTGCGTATTTCCTGGGCCATGATGTCCATCAACTTCACCTGCGATAACGCGAAGGAGTGATCCACCATCAGGTGTAGAAAGAAGTGCTACATCATTGGCACGAACATCTTGATAAGCAGGAGGTGACCATTTCTTTACAGCTGGAAGATTTACCCAAAGTTGGAATCCATGGAATAAACCACCTGACATAACTAATGACTCTGGTGGAGTTTCAATGTGAAGAATTCCACCACCTGCAGTCATCCATTGAGTATCGCCATTTGTAATTGTCCCGCCACCACCATTTGAATCTTGGTGATCAAAAATTCCATCAATAATGTATGTAACCGTTTCAAATCCACGATGTGGGTGCCACGGAGTTCCCTTTGGCTCACCAGGTGCGTATTCGACTTCACCCATTTGATCTAGGTGAATAAACGGATCAAGCTCTTGTAAATCAACGCCGGCAAATGCGCGGCGAACAGGAAAGCCCTCGCCTTCGTATCCTTGAGGTGCAGTGGTGATGCTCTTTATTGAGCGAGCACGCAGATTGGTACCAGCGCTGATACGTGGAAGTACCGTGATATCACTGACTGTTACTGCTGGCACGAGATCCTCTTTTCTAGAACTTCTTTAGCAAATTATTTCTAAGCCTTTGATCCAAATTCTTTCTACACTTTTAAAAGTGCTGCTTTCTGCGCCTCTGAAAAAAGAAGTGCTTCTACTCCTCGAAGTTTAATTGAACTTTCAACTACCTACAACTCGTAAAGCATTTGGAGCGATTCATCAACGCATCGTATTGCTCACGACCTTTGTAAGCATTTCGTATACATCTTGCGTATTTCAACCTGTGAATATCAACCATTTCTGTCGGTGCGCACCACAAATATCTCCTCTATGAGCACAGCATTCATCATCAGCGACAATGGCGAAAAAGGATTCTCTGCGCGCATAGCAAGAGAAAGCAAGCCAAGCTCTGCTTCAATCTTTCAATCTATTGAGGATGCGGGATCGCTCCTAGGCCACGAAGAAATTGAACTCGATCTTCCAGCGAAGGTGACCAGACTTCTCCACGCAATACCGAATGCGAGCGTTCTTTCTCAGTTAGCTGCAATCGATCCGCAGCAACTTCCAACAGCTTCCAGAATTGATTACCTCACTGCAATCGAACGTCAGGAGTCGTGGATTCAGGCGCTTATGCACCGCGCAATAATTGCAGTAGCCGGTCGCGAATCTTCAAGAGGCGATGATCCGATTTATAGCATTGATGATTCAGAGCGCGAGGATGTCTCTACGGCGCTTCGCCTCTCACCTACTGGCGCTCAGATCAAAATTGATATCGCTCGTGCCTTAACCAATCATCTTCCAAATACCTGTTCCGCTCTAGCTACTGGTGAAATTTCATCAGCTCATGCAAATGCAATCGCGCGTGAGACTGCTTCGGCTCTCAATCGCGGATTACCTGATTCAGTTATATTCGAGATTGAAAACCGTGCAATTGCATATGCAGAGTTTCATACACCTTCTCAAGTTGGCAACCTAGTCCGAAAAGTCATTGCACAGCGCACTCCAGAAGAGTTTGAAGATACCTTTCAGAGTGCACGTGAAATGCGGCGTGTCACATGTTTTGATGAGCCGGATGGAATGTCAACAGTCATTGCACTTCTCCCTGCACATGAAGCAAAAATCATTATGAGTGCGATTGAGTCATTTATTCTTCGTAGCAATCGTTCATGCAGAGAATGCGCCAGCGAGGATTCAGCAGGAAGCAAGCTAACTAAGCAAGAGAAATCAGCTAATCCGCTTGGGATTAACGATCAAGCTGGCGCTAACGATCAAGCTGGCGCTAACAATCAAGCTGGCGCTAACGATCAGGTGATGGGATGTTCGCATTCAGGTTCAGATAACCGCTCTAAGGATATGAAGCGCGCTGATGCACTTGCTGCGATTGCTTCTCAGTTCTTGGCATCCACACTCGATGAAGTCACTCCGCATCGCCGCCCATTGACTGTAAATGTCACAATCGATCTCCCCACTTTGATGGGCTTAGCTGAAAATCCGGGAGAACTTGCAGGTTATGGCCCAATTCCTGCATCACTCGCTCGAGAAATCGCGGCAGATGGAAGGTGGAAAAGGTTTATAACCGAACCAATCACCGGCAATCTTCTCGATTTTGGTCGAGAACATTATGAACCGCCACAGGCGTTAAAAGATTTCCTCATCGCTCGTGATCGAACTTGTAGATTTCCTGGATGTAGACGTTCTGCAATTCTCTCTGACTTAGATCATGCACAGAGTTGGGAATCAGGTGGCGCAACTTCTTCAGAGAATCTCGGCGCGCTCTGCCGAAGGCATCACAAATTAAAGACTCATCATGGCTGGAAGGTAGACAGCTATGCCGATGGCTCTTGTTTATGGCGCTCTCCTGCGGGAAAAGAGTTCTTTACTCCGGCTCGAGCAGTCAATGATCCGATATAGAATTGCTCTCGTGAACAAGCATGCGCCTTCTATTCCAAAGGTAATCCTCTATTACTGCTTCACGCCGTTAGAGGATCCGCAGGCGATTCAGCTCTGGCAGAAGCAGCTCTGCGAAAGCCTTGGCCTCAAGGGGCGCATTATTATTTCTAAGCATGGTTTTAATGGAACAGTCGGTGGAGATATGGCTGCTGTTAAAAAATATGTGAAGATGACTCGTCAATATCCTGGTTTTAAGAAGACCGTCTTTAAGTGGTCTGACGGAACTGGTGCAGATTTCCCTCGCCTTCAAGTTCGAGTTCGCAAGGAACTTGTTGGGTTTGGAAATCCAGATGTGATTAAGGTCGATGAAACCGGAGTTGTCAATGGTGGAAAACACCTGCGCCCGGCTCAGGTAGATGCTCTTGTAAAAGAACGCGGCGATGATGTTATTTTCTTTGACGGCCGTAATGCGTATGAAGCAAAAATTGGCAAATTTAAAAACGCTGTTGTTCCGGATGTTCAGACTTCACATGACTTTATTGAAGAGATCAAGAGCGGCAAGTATGACGACATTAAAGATAAGCCAATCGTTACCTATTGCACCGGCGGAATCCGCTGTGAAATTCTCTCTGCAATCATGGTCGATAATGGATTTAAAGAGGTTTATCAGATTGATGGTGGCATAGTTAAGTACGGTGAGAAATTTGGAGATGACTCTCTTTGGGAAGGTTCTCTATATATCTTTGATGATCGCATGATTCATGATTTCTCAGATAAGACAAAAGTTATTGGTGAGTGCGTAAAGTGCGACGCACCAACAAAGCAGTTCCGTAACTGCAACTCCGAAAGCTGTCACCAATTGATTCTTCTCTGCAATTCTTGTGCAGAGCTTCCAAGCAATTTGACTTGCAATCACACTGTTAATCGCAAGCGGCGTGACCGCGAATTTGTCGGTTAGAAAGTAAACCTCCAATGTTTAACGGATTGCAATCCCGCGTTAAGATGATTGGTCTCTCGTGATTAACTGGCCGGCTGACCAACCAACTCTCACTTCCAATATCGCCGACATCGCACTGGTGCTGCGCCCTCTGCGTGAGAATGACATTGATGCTATTTATCTAGCGTGCCAAGATCCAATAATTCCAGCTTTTACTCGTGTTCCTTCTCCATACGATCGAGAAATGGCAGAAGAGTTCGTTCGCAATTGCGAATTTAGCTATCGCGCCCACCAAGGGATCGTCTTCGCAGTTGAAGTTGATGGAATTTTCGGCGGAACAATCGGTCTTCATGGAATCCAACTTACAGATCACTGCGCTGAAGTTGGATACTGGATAGAGGCATCACAACGCGGAAAAGGTATTTGCACCACAGCAGTCCGCATGGTTTTAGAACTCGCCTTAAACGTGATGAAGTTCCGGAGAATTGAAGGTCTTGCAGATATCAGTAATCCTGCTTCGCAGAAGGTGATGGAGCGTGCGGGCATGACGCGCGACGCGCTTTTACGAAATCGAGTAACTAGGCCTAATGGAAACCAAATCGATATGGTTCTCTTCTCGGCAATAAAAGATTAGGCGGAGAAAATGGAATCACTTGCATTTCTAGTCTTAATTCTCTTTTCAATTCTGATGCTTTCTGGGCCAATCAATATTGGTTTAACCAGTCGCAAGGTTCAGAATTTTGCCGCGCAGCGTCGTGGGCTGACTGCTCTACGTAGAATTTTTATCTTAGGTGTAGCGGTAATCGGCATATTTATTGGTATCAATTTTATGTATGCGACAACATCTCTAGCGCCGAAACTGTTTTCACTGATCACATTCGCTGGAAATTTCTACGCACTTAAGAGAGAGATCAAATTCAGTAAATCCAGATAGAGAAAACCACCTCTGCGAAATTGCAAAGGTGGTCCAGTGATTTTTACTGAAGGTGGAGGCGTTTGCGCACTTCGTGCGCTCAACCTCATCTCCTCATTCGGAAGAAAAATGCAAGCACTTTTCGTGCCTAACTGGACGTGGAGGTGTTTGCGCACTTCGTGCGCTCAACCTCATCTCCTCATTCGGAAGAAAAATGCAAGCACTTTTCATTCCTCATTCGTCGTGGAGGTGCCGGGAATCGAACCCGGGTCCTTCAGAGCTCAAACAGGGCTTCTACGTGTGTAGTGCAATTAACGCTTTCTCAGTCCTGAATCTCTTATGCACAAGTATTCAACGAACTCATTTACGAAACTGTTCTCTCTACGCGTTCGCAACGCCACGCAGATGAAAAGCTCTCTAGCGACGCCAGGTTCCAGAGCGAGAGCGCCCCTGGTCTGACGGATTTGGAACTAGCTTATGCAGCTAGTGCGAAATCACTGCGACTGTTGTCTGCAGTTATTTGTGCACGGATTTCATGGTTTACGAGATCATTCCGGCTTCCTCGACACGCTTCCCCTGCCTCAACAACTAAAGTCGAGACCGTTCACCCCCTATGTAATTTTTAAACCTGCCCCTGCCTATCGACTTGAGCGGGTCTTCAATCGGTATTTCACTTCCAAGTGTAGAGAATGCCTATGACAGTTGGGAAATTTCAAAATTGTTGAGCGTGAGTAGCGGGTCAAGAGTTACTGATTCTTGGAGGTAAGTTGCAGGTCGAGTGTTACCAGTCGTCGCGACCGCTACGGTTCTTGCCACTGACTCGATTTGAAATCTCGCGTGCGATTTCACGGGTGGCTTGTTGCTCAAGCAAGGTATCGCGCTTGTCATGCGCTTTCTTACCTTTTGCTATTGCAATCTCTACCTTCGCGCGGCCATCTTTAAAGTACAACTGCAATGGAACCATAGTGATTCCTGAATCTTTAGTTTTAGCAACTATCTTGCGAATCTCTTCACGATGCACCAGTAATTTTCGCTTGCGGCGAGGAGTGTGATTAGTCCAAGTTCCTTCGGTGTATTCCGGAATATGCACTCCATGCATCCAAAGTTCGTCATTTTCAACCATAACGAAGCCATCAATAAGAGATGCACGTCCAGCACGAAGTGATTTCACTTCAGTTCCGGTTAAGACAATTCCGCACTCATATGTATCAAGGATGGCGAAATCGTGACGCGCTTTTTTATTCTGCGCGATCAACTTTTGACCTGTCTCCTTAACCATGTGCTAACTCTACTTTAGGCGAGACGGGTTGAGTGCGCGATGGGAACGAAGTAGGAAGCGATGGGAACGAAGTAGGAAGCGATGGGAACGAAAGCAGGATCCCTCTCGAGTTAAACCCTTGCGCGTTAAACCCTCTCGAGTTAAACCTTGAGGTAACGACGAAGAGTGATGAGTGAAGCAAGAATCGATACGAATAGGCCGACTCCAAGCAGGATTGCTGATGAAATCCAGACCTGATCCCATGCAAAGAACTTGGTAAATGTGAGAAGTGGTGCAACTTTCTGGTCGATTACATACTTCAATCCGCTCAGAAGTCCAGTTGCAAATACCCAACCAAGAATTGCGGAGAAAACACCCTCTAGCAGAAATGGAAGTTGGATTGACCAAGAGCTGGCACCAACGAGCTTCATCACTCCGGTCTCACGTCGTCTATTAAACGCTGCAATACGAAGGGTATTTGAAATAAGTAGCGCAGCGGTAAGTACCGAGAAGAGGCCAACAAGCAATGCACCGTTTCGAAGCACATCTAGAAGTTTGAAGAACTTCTCCAAGATTGTGCGCTGGTCCTGCACAATATCCACGCCCGGACGACCTGAGAATGCACTGACCACAACATCAAATTGCGTTGGGTCTTTTAACTTAACGCGGAATGACTCTGGAAGCTGGTCTGCAGTTACATTTTGTGCAATTGCAGAGTTTTTAAATCGCTCTTTAAATCTAGTGAAAGCCTCTGTTTGTGACTCGTAGAAAACGCTATCAACAACTGATAGCGCTTCGAGGTCGGTCTTTATCGCTGCGCGCTGATCTGGCGATACAACTCCGTTAGCGCAAGTCGGTGACTCAGATAAAGTTCCGCAGAGAAATACAGAAACTTCAATCTTGTCATACCAGTAATCCTTCATTGCATTTACTTGTGCATTTGAGAGCAAACCAATGCCGAGAAGTGAAAGTGAAATTGCAACTGTTACAACAACAGCGAAAGTCATCGTCAGGTTACGGCGAAGTCCGATACGTACTTCCTTAAAGAGAAATCCTGCGCGCATTTTCTTCTCCCCTAGCCTTAGCCTGTATATCCATAAACGCCGCGAACCTGATCGCGAATAACGTGGCCATTATCAAGCTCGATAACGCGCTTACGCATCTGATCAACGATTCCTGAATCATGTGTTGCCATCAAAACTGTTGTGCCCTCGCGATTGATGCGATCAAGTAATTTCATAATTCCGACCGAGAGCTCTGGATCCAAGTTACCGGTTGGCTCATCCGCAATAATGATTGCGGGCTTTGTGACATACGCACGAGCAATTGCCACGCGTTGCTGCTCGCCACCTGAAATCTCTGAAGGCAAACGGTCACCCTTATCTTCCAAACCAACGAGCTCAAGCATCTCTGGAACTTCGCGGTTGATTTCCTTCTGTGAATATCCAAGGACATGAAGCGAGAATGCAATGTTCTCAGAGATAGTTTTATTTGGAAGCAAGCGGAAATCCTGAAAAACAGTTCCTACTTGGCGACGAAGTTCTGGCACCTTATGGGTTGCGAGTGAACCGAGATCTTTACCTGCAACATGAATGATGCCCGAAGTCGGACGCTCTTCACGGAGGATTAAACGTAAGAAGGTGGACTTACCCGAACCTGATTTACCGACGAGAAATACAAATTCGCCCTTTGTGATTTCGAGGTTTACGCCCTCAAGAGCTGGACGCTCTTGACCTTGATAGACCTTCGTGACGTTCTCAAAGCGAATCAATGACGTACTCCTTAAAAAAATCAGCCCCTGGGGAATGAAACTTCAACGAGTGTGAGTTTAGGGTACAGAGCCCGCATATGAGCGTATGTGAGCGCAATTCACGCTCAGAAAATCATGTGAGATTGGCGGTGTTACGCACTTTGTGATGACCGGCGCCAGCGAATGCCAGCTTCAATAAAGTCATCAATTTCGCCATCAAGAACAGCAGAAGTATTTCCTGTCTCGTGATTATTGCGAAGATCTTTCACCATTTGATACGGCGCAAGAACGTATGAGCGCATCTGATTTCCCCAAGAACCGCTGTTATCACCCTTTAAAGCATTGATCTTCGCTTGCTCTTCTTGGCGGCGACGTTCCAATAATTTTGATTGCAACACAGCCATTGCTGTCGCTTTATTTTGTATCTGCGAACGTTCGTTCTGGCACGAAACAACAATTCCAGTTGCGATATGCGTCAATCTCACGGCTGAGTCAGTTGTGTTCACGCCTTGTCCGCCAGGACCCGATGAGCGATAAACATCAACTCGAATATCTTTCTCATCAATTTCAATGTGATCGCTCTGCTCGACAACAGGAACAACTTCAACGCCTGCAAAAGAAGTATGACGTCGAGATTGCGAATCAAATGGAGAGATGCGCACCAAACGATGAGTGCCTTGTTCTACCGACAATGTGCCATACGCATAAGGGGCGGTAACACGGAAGGTTGCAGATTTGATTCCTGCTTCTTCGGCATAAGAAGTTTCAAGAACATCAGTCTTAAACT
>WLNN01000139.1 GCA_009699765.1 Actinomycetota bacterium | reverse complement strand
TGAGATCAGAGCCGGGGTGATAATTGCGAACATCAATTGAAATGCTGCAAATACCAAAACGGGAATCGGATAGACACCACCGTTGTTGGTGAAGTCATTAACCATTCCACCAAGTCCGCTTAATGAAAAATTTCCATACCATGCAGATTCAGCTTTGTAGCCGAATGCAAGTTCAAATCCATAGATAACCCAGAGAATGCTGACGATTCCGATGGTAACCATCGACATCATCATCATATTCAAGACGCTCTTTGTACGGACCATTCCACCGTAGAAGAACGCAAGACCTGGCGTCATGAGAAGTACGAGTGCGCTGCTAATAAGAATAAAAGCAGTGTCGCCGCTATTGAGAACTACATCTCCCATTTACAAACCTCACTAAATAGTAATAAACCAATAGAACTCGCCGTTGAGATGGGAGTAAGGTCGCAATTGCGCGTTACAGAAGGTGGCGTAATGAGTTACTGCCATGAAACAAAAACAAGCCAAATGTTTCGGGAATGTTACCCAGAAAGCAGCCCATCGATATATCCGCGAGCGTCAAAGGGGGCAAAGTCGGATATATCTTCCCCGGTACCTACAAATTTAATGGGTAGATCGAGTTCATCTTCTATCGCCAGGGCGACTCCCCCACGGGCGCTTCCATCCAATTTAGTGACAATCAGGCCTGTGACTTCTACAGCTTCGCTAAATAGCTTCGCCTGAATCATGCCATTTTGGCCAGTCGTCCCATCTATAACTAGGAGAACTTCGGCAACTGGAACAGTCTTTTCAATAACTCGCTTTATCTTTCCGAGTTCAGCCATGAGGTCATTCTTTGTGTGAAGACGGCCTGCTGTGTCGATCAGAACATAATCCGAATTATTCTCACTTCCACGTTTTACTGCATCGAAGGCGACTGAAGCTGGCTCGCCTTCGTGCTTTCCTGTTACTACATCAACGCCAACGCGCGAGCCCCACGTAGAGAGCTGATCCACTGCTGCGGCGCGAAAGGTATCTGCGGCTCCTAAAACTAAGGAGAATGATTGAGTCTTTAAATAGTGTGCGAGTTTTGCGACTGAAGTTGTTTTACCAACGCCATTTACACCAACAACTAATACCACCGAAGGATTACTAGCAGCGGCAAGAGAGCGGCTCTTGGTAGAAAGATGAGATGTCAGAATTTCACGTAGTGAATTTTCAGCATCATCGCCCTTCATCTTCTTTGCCTGGGCTACAAGCTTTTCAGAGAGCGTTGGTCCGAGATCTGCCGCCAACAACTCAATTAAGAGTTCTTCCCAATCAAGTGGCGATGCAGTTGATTCGCCTTTTATCTTTGCGACTAGGCGCGAAAAGAGACCCATAGGGCTAAGGCCTTAAACGGTGGTTGCTTCGCGAAGGCGTTGTGAAATCACTTCTGTCACGCCATCGCCGCGCATAGTGACGCCGTATAGAGCATCTGCAATCTCCATCGTGCGCTTCTGGTGGGTAATAACAATTAATTGTGAACTCTCACGAAGTTCTTCTAATATCCCGAGAAGGCGTCCCAGGTTTACATCATCGAGAGCAGCTTCTACTTCATCGAGCACATAGAAAGGACTTGGTCGAGCTTTAAAGATCGCCACAAGCATTGCAACTGCGGTGAGCGACTTCTCTCCACCTGAAAGCAAGGAGAGTCGCTTGACGCGCTTTCCTGGCGGACGGGCTTCAACATCAACACCAGTATTGAGTAAATCATCTGGGTTTGAAAGGAAGAGTTTGCCTTCGCCACCTGGGAATAGACGGCCGAAAATATCTTTGAAGTGTTTTGCGACCTCTGTATAGGCCTCCATAAATACTTCTTGAACCTTGTCGTCAACTTCCTTGATGATGTCTAAAAGATCTTTCTTGGTACGTTTCAAATCTTCAAGTTGTTCTGCAAGAAACTTTAGGCGTTCTTCGAGTGCGTTGTACTCTTCAAGAGCCAATGGATTAATTTTTCCAAGAAGATTGAGTGAGCGTTCTGCAGATGCTAGTCGCTTCTCTTGCTGGTCGCGGCGGTATGGAATTAACTCGGTTGCAACAATTTCGCCTTCATCAGTCTCAATAAATGTAGGAACATCCTTGTCAGGACCGTATTCAGAGATGAGTGTAGGGATATCAATGCCAAGTTCTTCAACTGCCTTATTTTCTAGAACTTCAATGCGCATACGCTGTTCAGCGCGCGCGATTTCATCACGATGAACACTCGTTGTGAGTTGATCTAGTTCGGAAGTGAGCTCGCGCCCACGAGTACGAACTGTAAGCGTTTCGCTATCGCGTTCGTTGCGGGAATTTTCTAAGCGCTGGCGCTCTGCCGATCCTCGTGCGATAGAGCGCTCGATATGGATTAGAACTTCATACGCCGCTTCAGCTATTGCCTGCGAAATTATTGCTCCACGCGCACGAGCTCCGCGACGAGAAACTGCTCTTTCTGATGCTTCACGTTCTGCCTGCGCGGCATCAATTAGAGATTGCGCACGAGCTGCAATCGAAGTCACACGCTCTTCAGATGTTCGCACTGCAAGGCGCGCTTCTACTTGGGTCGTACGAGAATTTGAAACTTCTTCACGCAGAGCTTCAGCTCCCGTGCGGTCAGGTTCGGCAATATCACCTTGATGACCTAATTGTGATTGTGCAATCGAAAGTTCATTTTCATCACGTGTTTTCGCCGCTGTTGCCTCAGTAATCGCTTGGCTTAGGCGTTCGACTTCGGCTGATGCAGATTTCATGTTCTGACCTGAGACTGCAAGTTGCTCGGTGAGGGCAGCAATTCGCGCATCAGATTCATTCAGACGTGAAAGGGCAGTGTCAAAGTCGCCTTGCTTAGCGTCAACTTCTGTCGTGGCAGTTGAGATTTCAAATCTCAAACGATCACAGGTGCGTGAAAGTTCATCCAATTGAGCTTCTAAACCAGTGATAAGTGATTGAATTTCTATCAAAGAGTTGGACGAAGCTGAACCACCACGTGCACGCTGAGATGTAATTACATCCCCATCGCGCGTTACAACAACCAAGCCTTTATTTTCACGCAAAATATTCTCGGCATCGCGTGCCTTATCGACTACAACAGTGTTACCCAATAGTTGATTTAGGAGTTCAGAAATCTGTGTTGATCTCACATGTGATAACAATGGAGTTAAATGCCCAGGAATTGATGATAATGATTGCGCTCCTGGCTCATAAACGAGAACATCCGCCTGGCCAAGGTTTTCACTGCGAAGTGTTGTAAGAGCAGTAACTGCAGTATTGATATCTCTGACTACTACCGCATCCGCCAAAGTACCTAGGGCTGCAGCAGTGGCTGCTTCCCAACCGTTATCAATTTGAATAAGCGATGCAATGCTTCCGAGCAGATTTACACCACGAGAGTCTCGAACAAGGGCAGCGGCACCATCACGAGATTGC
>WLNN01000138.1 GCA_009699765.1 Actinomycetota bacterium | reverse complement strand
CTGGCTAACAAAGTATCCAAACCTTTCAGGTATCTTCGCAATTGACGGAACAAATGCTGCAGGTGCAGCAGCTGCTCTTCAGGCTAAGGGTCTTGCTGGCAAGGTTGCTCTTATTGGTTACGATGCTTACAAGACAAATGTTGACTTGATCGCAAAGGGTGTATTTACAGCACTTATCGCTCAGGATCCAGCAGCAGAAGCAAAGCTAGCTATCGAATACGCAGTGAAGTACCTGAATTCAAAGTCAAAGACAGGAATCAAGAAGAACGTTGTGATTCCTAACGTTGTACTTTCAAAGGCAACTTCAGCAGCTGATTTAGCTAAGTACACATACGTACAGAAGTAATTTCAGCGCAGCAGGAGTTCTTTCTATAGAACTCTAGAATGTTAAGGCCGGCGCCTCCATACTTGGGGGCGCCGGTTAACACTCAGACATTAAGGAGAATCATGAGCCAAGTAGAGACACAGACTTCATCAATGAAGCGTCTCTTGGGAAACCAACAACTTCTTTTGTTGGCGGTGTGGTTACTTATGGTCGCGGTTTTTACCGCCTTCAATAGCATCTTTTTTAGTATGGCCGTATTCGGAAATATTCTTTTGGATTGGGCACCAGTTGTTCTCATGGCCGTCGGTCAAACCTTTGTCATTATTTCAGGTGGCATCGACCTATCCGTGGGTTCAACTGTTGGTCTATCTGGAGTAGTCGCTGCGTTCCAAATGCAAAAAATGATGACTAATGGCGACAACCAATGGACCATCATCGCTGTAGGTACAGTTTTTGCAGCAGCTACCGGAATTGTTATTGGCCTGATCAACGGCTTCTTAATTACAAAAGCAAAGATGGTTCCCTTTATCGCAACATTAGTAACGATGGGTGCAGCTGCTGGACTCGCGATTGTGTACTCAGGTGGTGCGCCAATTGCTGGTGGACCAGACAAAGCAATTACATTGTCAGTGCCTTGGTTCGGGCCCTTTTCTACCCCGGGACTAATCGTTGTTGGAATAGTTATTATTTGTGGCGCATTTCTGCATCTTTCACGATTTGGTCGCTATACATTTGCAGTTGGATCAAATGAGTTCGCAGCGCGAAGTGCTGGTATAAATGTAAACCGTCACTACTTAAAGATTTACGCTTTATCTGGATTGCTGTCTGGATTAGCCGGAATGTACTTCTACTGTCGACTTGGATCTGGTGCTCCAACATCTGGTTATGGTGGCGAGCTTGATGCAATTGCCGCGGTAGTTATTGGTGGCGCTGCACTTACAGGTGGTGTCGGTCGAATTACTGGAACCATTCTCGGAGCACTGATTTTGACCACAACCACAAGCGGGTTAATCATTATCGGTGTTGCACCTGACTGGAAGCAGGTAGTTGTAGCTGTCTTAATCGCTGCGGCGGTACTGCTTCAAGGATTTAAATCCGGTACGAAGGGAGGCGGCAAGTGAGCGCTCCACTTTACGAAGCACGTAATATTTCAAAAAAGTATGGCTCTGTTGTTGCATTAGATGGAGCTGATTTCCAAATCAATGCTGGCGAAATCGTCGGATTAGTTGGTGATAACGGCGCTGGAAAATCCACACTCGTTAAGTGTCTTTCTGGTGCTCATCAGCCAACCTCTGGTCAAATGTTTGTAGAGGGCAAGGAAGTATCTTGGGGATCCCCACGCGATGCCATCGAATCTGGAATTGAAACTTTGTACCAAGATTCCGGGCTTGCTCCACACCTGACAGTTGGAGCAAATGTTTTCTTAGGCAGAGAAAAATATCAGCCAGGCTTGCTTGGAAAATTAGGCTTCCTAGACAACAAATCTATGAATAAGGAAGCACATGAAGATCTAGAACGAGTTGGTATCGCGGTTCCGTCATCAACTCGCGCGATTTCTGCACTCTCTGGTGGCCAGCGCCAAGCGGTAGCTATCGGACGTGCAGTTTCTTGGGCATCTAAAGTAATTATTTTGGATGAGCCAACAAACCATTTGGGTGCACGTCAAGCGGGCGAAGTTCTTGAAGTGATGAAGGCTGCAAAGGCAAAGGGTCTTGGCGTTGTCTTTATTTCGCACACACTTCCGCATGTTTTGCAGGTAACTGATCGCATCGTAGTTCTACGTTTAGGCAAGATCGTAGCGAACGCCCCGACATCAGATTTCAATGCAGAGACCTTGCTTGGAACGATTACTGGACTCAACACGCTAAAGTAATTACATAATGAAAAGCGAAACAAATCGCGCGCGCCCCACTATCCGTGAGGTAGCAGCGTTATCCGGCACGAGCATTAAAACTGTCTCGAGGGTAATGAATGGTGTCTCGACTGTTGACCCGTCGTTAGCAAAGGCTGTGAATCAAGCGGCGAGAAAATTGAATTATCGGCCTAACTTCACCGCAGGAAATCTTCGTCGAGTGGATGGTCGCACCAACACAATTGGATTACTTCTTAAAGATATTTCCAACCCTTTCTCATCGGCTTTACACCGAGCTCTTGAGGATTTGGCTCGAGCCGAGGGCTTTGATGTAATTGCCGGCAGTATGGATGAGATGCCAGAGCGCGAATCCGAACTCATTAATACCTTTATCTCGCGCCGAGTTGATGGATTGATAATTGTTCCCACGACAAGTGACCACAAGTATCTTGAAAAAGAACGAAAATCTGGAATGAAGTTTGTCTTTGTCGATCGCCCTGCCAATAATTTTGTCGCAGATACTGTGGTTGCCACAAATAAAAAGAGCGCTCAGGAAGCGACCGAACATTTGATTAAGAATGGCCATTCACGCATTGCTTACATGGGAGACAGCCAGGATATTTATACGGCAGCTGAACGTTTTAGCGGTTACAAGGCTGCGCTTGCAAAGGCGAAAATAAAATTAGATCAATCGATTATTCATCATGGTGTTGCCGACAAGCATGAAATAGATGACTTTACAACTTCCATCCTTACAGGGATCAATCGCCCAACAGCAATTTTCTCCTCACAGAACTATGTAACTATTGAGGCAATTCGGGCGCTCACAAAACATCGTTTATCCAAGAAAGTCGCTTTGGTTGGTTTTGATGATCTGCCCTTTGCCGATCTAGTAGATCCAGGAATAACCCTAGTTACCCAGGACATTCAAAAGATGGCTGAGCTATCGGCTCATCTGCTTTTTGAAAGAATTAAAGGAAAGACAAGCAAAGCTGAACTTCACGAAGTTGAAACAATCTTTACCCAGCGTGGATCAGGGGAGCTTTAGCCAATAAGTTCGCGGTTACGCTTAACTTCGCGCTCGTGATTGCAAGGACGCTCTGTATGAGTGTCATAGCAAGGGTCGCACAACAACACTAATTGATGACATTCAGCCTTTTGGCAGTTTCTAAACTGCTTGGTCTTTCCACCGCATTCGGCGCATTCGCCAATCAACTTGGTGTGATCACTGAAATCAATAGTTAAACGATCATCGAAGGTATACAAAGAGCCTTCCCATAATCCATCATCG
>WLNN01000137.1 GCA_009699765.1 Actinomycetota bacterium | reverse complement strand
GGATTAGTAGGTAAAGAATCCGGTTTCTCATATTTAAAGTGTAACTCTCTAGGCAAATTCTCTGTCGATGAGACGGGTGTATAACTGGTCAAGAACTTACTACCTGAGATCCACTTTCTCAAATGGCAGAGACAGAGGAGCGCGAGCTCTGCTCGAACGCAGATGACTTGGCACGGAAGATCCTGAGTACCAAGGCATCAGCTGAAAATCCTTCGGGCAATGTGTATGAGTTATGTATTAATACACAATGAGATATGAAGGTGCGCTCTTGCTTTAACGTTAATTGGTGTCATAATTTACGCACGAAGATAACTAAATAACCTGCAAAACGTGCCCCCAGTCGGACTCGAACCGACACTGGAAGGATTTTAAGTCCTCTGTCTCTGCCATTGGACTATGGGGGCCAATGCCTGCGAATTCTACTCGTTATTAATTAGTGCTTTGTTACCTTTTAACTGCGCTCTTTATTACTGAATCCAACATCTTCTCGGTTAGTTTTCCAGTAAAGGTGTTCTGCTGGCTTGGGTGGTAGCAGCCAAATACCTGTCTTTTTGCGCCGTCAACACCGGTAAATGAATACTTCGATCCATGACCAAATTTGGGGCGAGGAGATGGCATGACACAGCCAATCTCCTTAAGTGTTCGATAAATACTCTCCCAAGCTAAATTGCCGAGTGCGAGAAATGATTGCGCAGTTGGAAGAAGAAGCTCAATCTCGTTTGTAAAAAATGGTGCACAGGTTGCTTTTTCATCAGTCGACGGTTTGTTATCTGGTGGGGCGCAACGAACCGCGCAGAGAATGCGTGTGCCAATTAATTCTTGTCCATCATTTGCAAATGTACTTGTTGCAATCTTTGCTAATCCAGCTTTGTGCAGAGCTTTGTAGAGCCAATCCCCCGAAGAATCACCTGTGAAGACACGGCCCGTGCGATTAGCGCCATGTGCCCCTGGAGCAAGACCGAGGATTACTAACTTTGAATCTGAGGGTCCGAAACCTGTTACAGGTTTGCCCCAATACTTTTCATTTTCATATGCCTTGCGCTTTGTTACCGCGACTTCTTCACGCCAATCAACTAAACGCGGGCACTGGCGACATTTAATAATCGCCTTATCAAGAAGTTCTAACTTCTTATACAAGCGACCAAGCCATTCCATCAAGGATGTCAGATTCAGATGCAACGAATTCTGTGGCACCGGTTGCAATCATGATTCGATCAAGAACCAGAGAACCTGCACCGATCACATCGACGCGACCTGGGTGCATATATCCATGTGCAGCGCGTTGCTCGCGAGTTTCGCGAAGAAGTGATTGCGAAATCTGGTGAGTGCGTTCTGCACCGATTCGGGCGAGATGTATTGCGTATCGATCGTAGGCTGGTAAATCCAGAGCTGCAGCTGCAACTGTTGTTGCAGTGCCTGCAACAGCGATCATTGTTTTGGCTTGCGTAATTGGAACGCTCTTTGCTGCTTGGCGAATAGCTTCATCAATGTCTTCGATTGCAGATGCAATCTGCCCTGGATCTGGTTGATCTCCGGTGAAGTGGCGCTCAGACATGCGCACACAACCGATATTCATGCTGCGGGCGAATTCGACTCCCTCTGTGCCAAAGACAAACTCAGTTGAACCGCCACCGATATCAATTACAAGAAAGGGTCCTTGGTTCTTATCAAAATCTTTTGTGGCACCTGCAAATGAGAGCGCCGCTTCTACTTCTCCCGCTATTACTTCGGGCTCAATTCCTAGTCGCTGCTTTACACCATCAATAAAAAGCGCTCGATTAGTGGCATCTCGGGTCGCACTAGTCGCACAGAAACGAATTTTCTCTACGCCGCGACGTGTGATCTCGGCTGCGTACTTATCTACTGCAGCCAATGTGCGAGTGATTGCATCAGGATGAAATGCCCCGGTCTTATCTACGCCTTGCCCAAGACGAACAACTTCCATTTCGCGGGTGATCTCACGAAAGTTATTGCCATCTATATCGGCAATTAACAGACGAATTGAATTAGTTCCACAATCAATAGCTGCTACTCGCATGGGTTGCTCTTCCACCATTCGGGCAATTTAGCTAGTGCTTCATCACCTAGTGGATTTACGCCTTCACCAGCAGACAGTGAATGTGCAACAAGTGAATGTAAGCACTTAACTCGATCAGGCATTCCGCCGGCAGAGATGTTCTCAACTTCAGGTACTTCTATTCTTAAGGCGCTGCGTGCAGCGATGTAATCATCATGTGCGGCTGCATACTCGCCAGCGAGAACTGGATCTGTTGCCAGACGTTCGTTCATTTCGCCCATTAATCCAGTTGTTTCAAGGGTTGAAATCGCAGCTGTTAGACGCGGGCACGTTGCATAGTAAAAAGTCGGAAATGGTTCGCCATTTCCAAGGCGAGGTGGAGTTTCGACAACTGCAGGATTACCGCAGGGGCAACGATAAGAAATTGCGTGTACATCGCGTGGTGTGCGACCTAGTTGCACTTCAATGCAATCTAAATCTGCCTGGCTGGGATTTCTGCTCACTGCTTTCCAGCCTCAGTAATTGAAGCAATCATGCGGGTATACCAAGGCTGACCTTCTGGAAGATTTTCAACAACGTTGATATCGCCATTTGCTGAGTCCGCAGTTTCTTCTCCGCCAGTAACGATGTATTGACGCTCTCCTGGCATAACGAAGTGAAGTCGCTCGCGTGCCTGAGATTTAATGTATTCAGGGTCTTGCCACAACGTTAGCTCTTTACGCGCCTCTTCTAGCGCTTTGTAATCGCTTGAAAGTTGTGATTCGAGTGCGCTGATTTGTGCGCGCTGCGTGAAGTAATTTTTGATTGGTGGAGCTAGAAAAAGAGCGAGTGCAAAGAAGACTGCCGCAATAGCAAAGGTCCGACCCGATCCCTGGTGGCGATTGAAATTTAAGTTACGCGAACGGTAACTCTTCTTTCTCGCACCACCAGATGATCGACGGACCATTTTTGGTTAAGCCTTAGCCTTATGCCTTAAAGCGTGGAAATGCTTGGCGGCCAGCATAAACAGCGCCATCAGAGAGTTCCTCTTCGATGCGTAGAAGCTGGTTGTACTTAGCGACGCGCTCTGTGCGTGATGGAGCACCAGTCTTGATCTGACCGCAGTTTGTTGCAACTGCAAGATCAGCAATTGTGGTGTCTTCAGTTTCACCTGAACGGTGAGACATCATGCTGCGATAGTTAGCGCGGTGTGCGAGATCTACTGCATCAAGAGTCTCTGTCAAAGTACCGATTTGATTTACCTTAACTAGTAGAGCGTTAGCTGTATCTGATTCGATACCGCGCGCAAGACGTGTTGGGTTTGTTACGAATAAGTCATCGCCAACAATCTGAATCTTTGAGCCAAGTGATGAAGTCATTGACTTCCAGCCTGCCCAATCTTCTTCATTGAGTGGGTCTTCGATTGAAACGATTGGGTATGACGCTACGAGATCTGCGTAATAAGCGATCATTTCATCAGATGAAAGCATCTTGCCCTCAAACTTGTACTTGCCTGCATCATGGAATTC
>WLNN01000136.1 GCA_009699765.1 Actinomycetota bacterium | reverse complement strand
TGCAAGAAGTTTTGACTGAGTTGATTTACCAGTACCTTCTCCGCCTTCAAATGCGATAAAGATTCCGTCGGTGGATTGACCTGTGATCGCACCGAGTTCTCCCTGCATTGCCGCTAAGACATCAGACCAGAGTGAAACTTGCGGGCGATCTCTCATCTGTCGATATGAGATCACACCGATTACTAGACCAATAAAACCTGCAATAAGAATTGTTATCTGTGCGCCGTTGTAGTCGAGTTTGATGTTGTAGAACTCGTAATGCAAAGTACCGATTGTTGCGGCGACAATTGGAGCAATTGCGAGAACTGCAACCAGCGTAATTCGAATAAGTGATTGCACGAAGGCAAATGTGCGACCGCGAACCTCGTTATTGACCTCCATGCCCAGCATGGTGAAGCCAGTAACCCAGCAGATTCCGCTAAATGCCCCGAGCACAACCACGATAAATATCGAAATAACGAGGTTTGCAATCAAAGCAAGCAAGATTAAGAACAATCCAGCAGTGGCAAGGGAGGCTCCGAATAAGCGACGGCGACTGAATTGAGCAAATACCTTTGGGCCAAGTGCGATACCAAGTGCCAGACCAGTGAAGACAGCAGCGAAGAGAACACCGTAAGCGGCATCACCACCACCGAGATCGCCTACAAATGTTCGTGCAAGACCAATAACTGCGCCAGCGGCACTGAATGCACCGACCATTCCAACAATAAGACCACGGATAATCTTTGAAGAAGCGACTGCTTTCCAGCCTTGAATGAGGGATTTACCAATGTTCTCATCAGAATCTTTAGCAAGTGAGGATCCTTTAGGAATTTCATGAAGGCCGCGAATTGTCCATGCTGCAAAGAAGAAGCTAATCGCATTGATGTATAGCGCAATATCAACAGAACGACTTGGTAGCAATGGACTAATTGCAGCAATCGCGCCTGCAAATAGCGTAAGCAACGAGAAAAGAACTGCAGCTATTGGTGCGGTTCCGTATGCGGCAAGAAGTGAGACCTGATTTGCGTTCTCTAATTTATCTTTCGGAACTAAATTTGGAACAGATGCTTCTTTTGCAGGAGACCAGAAGAGTGTTAAACACTCAACGAGAATCATTGCGGCGTATAACCAGAAATAAGTATGAACAATTGGAATAGATATATAGAGCGCACCCCGCGTTACATCCATTGAAACCATTAAACGGCGGCGATCAAAGCGATCTGCAATAACACCTGCAAGAGGTCCTAGAAATACAGCTGGGAGCAGACGCGCGATAAATACACCAGCGATTGCAATGTTTGCGGTTGCATAAGATCCACCCGAAAGTTGTGCAGCGAGTGCAGTTGTTGCAAGAAGTCCAAGCCAATCACCCAAAGATGAGAAGACCATTGAGTTCCAAAGCTTGCGAAAAGCTGGAATCGCTAAGACGCCACGAGTCTCCTGCTGCTTGGGAGCTTCAGGGGTTGGCAGGCCTTGGGTCATGCGCGCAGTCTATCGGGGGCTATCTCCCGCATAAATTGCGATAATGTAGCACATTTTCTGATTGTGCTACATTATCTCTATGAGTACTAAGACAAAAAGTGCGGGTTTAAAGAAGGCGACAAAGAAGAAGGCTCCTTCGCTTGTTGAAGAAGAGGTTACGAAATCAGTCGGTGTGCGCGAACTTCGCCAGAACGCATCTCGTGTTTTAGAGCTCGTAAAAAGTGGTGAGGTAATCATCGTGACAGAAAGAGGAGTTCCGATTGCAGAAATCAATCCGATTAAGAAGGATAAATTACAAACCTTGATTGATCGAGGCGCGATTACTCCTGCTACTCGTAAGTGGGACCCTGAAATTTGGTACAACAGAGAAGGTCCTCGATATCCCAACGCCCTTGAACAGTTCTTAAAAGAGCGCCATGAGGCAAAGTATTGAGAACGTACTTTGACAGTTCTGTAGTTATGGATTCTCTGCTTAATCCCGGATCGAGAAAATTTCCTGCTTTCATAGAGCGTTCGCAAATGTTCACTTCTAAACTCACTCAAGTAGAAGTATTGCGAAACATCACACGAATTGACCCGTCCCTGATTACCTCTGCAGCTGAATTGCTCACCACATTACAATTTATCGAAATTGATGACCAAATAATTAGCCATGCATCTTTCTATCCAGAAAGGATTTCTCTAAGGGCCTTGGATGCGATACATATAGCGAGTGCAGAGCAAGTACTTGACGTAGATGATTTACTAATAACTTACGATAAACAGATGGCACGTAATGCAGATTTGCTTGGAATAAAAGTCTTTACTTCTTTTTAGGGGCGGCCTTCTTCTTTGTTGCTGCCTTCTTCACAACCTTCTTTGTCAAAGTTGGTGGCTTATCGCCAGCTTTCTTTGGCGCCGCCTTCTTACGTGATTTCTTTGGTGAAGGACCATTCTCGGCCTCCCATGCGCGACGACCTGCTAATAGTTCGAGGCCTCGCTCTAAAGTCATTGCTTCTAGCGTATCTCCGCGGCGAAGCGTTGCATTTGTTTCGCCGTCAGTGACATACATACCGAAACGACCATCTTTAATAATTACTTGCTTCTCACTGCCTGGATCAACACCGAGTTCTTTTAGTGGTGGTTTGGCCACTCCACGACGACGTTCTTTTGGCTTTGAATAAATGTCGAGCGCTTCTTCTAATGTGATTGAGAAGAGTTGATCTTCTGAGGTCAGCGTACGTGAATCAACACCAGCCTTTAAATATGGACCGTAGCGACCATTCTGTACCGTGATCTCATCGCCCAAACTATTTCTGCCTAGGGTACGCGGCAGAGATAACAATTGCAGCGCATCATCCAGGGTGATGGTGTCGAGGTTCATTGTTGAAAGAAGTGATGCAGTCTTTGGCTTTGGTGCATCTTTCTTCTTACGCTTCTTCTTTGGAGTTCCATCTTCTTTAAGTTCAACTGGCTCTTCTGGGAAAATTTCAGTGATGTAAGGACCGAAGCGTCCTGACTTAGCAACAACATCTAATCCTGTAATTGGGTCAACACCGAGTTCGCGTTCTCCCGATGGAGCGGCAAGAAGTTCGATTGCTTTTGCAAGTGTTAATTCATCCGGTGCTAAATTCTCAGGAATATTTGCTAATTTGCGTTCGCCATCTTCGAAATTCTCTTGTAGGTAAGCGCCGTAACGACCTACACGGATTTCAATAACATCAGATAAGTTCATTGTGTTTGTTGCACGGGCATCGATGTTGCCAAGATCAAGAGATAGCTCATCCAAACCTGGCTCGCCATCATGGCCGTAATAGAAATCCCTCAACCAATCAATGCGTGAGGCTTCACCAGAGGCGATTTTGTCGAGATCCTCCTCCATCGATGCAGTGAAATCGTAATCAACAAGCTTTGTGAAGTGCGATTCAAGAAGGCCAGTTACTGAGAATGCCAAGAATGTTGGCACCAGTGCTCGACCACGTTTATTTACATATCCGCGATCTTGAATAGTTTGGATAATTGATGCGAATGTGGATGGACGGCCGATCCCAAGTTCTTCCAACTTCTTTACAAGTGTTGGTTCGGTATAACGTGCTGGTGGTTTTGTTTCATGTCCT
>WLNN01000135.1 GCA_009699765.1 Actinomycetota bacterium | reverse complement strand
GAAGAATATGCAAGATGTCATCTTCAACTTTGAATTTAACATTTACGTTTTGAAGATCTAAAAGCAAATCATTCTGAGTAGGTTGAATCACTTTTTGCTCCCAAAACGACCAATTAACATAGTTTTCCATTTATTCTTTGCGATCAAAGATTTGTGTCGTGGATCCAAAACATCTCTCAATCCATCTCCGACAAAGTTCACACCTAAAACAAAGACAGCGATCGACATTGCAGGAAATACCCATAACCACCAATACTCATTTACCACTACTGGGTTTTGTGCGGCTGTAAGCAAATTGCCCCACGTTGGAGTTGTTACTGGTACACCTAATCCCAAGAAGGAAAGTCCAGCTTCCGCAATAATGAAAATTGCAATATTCACGGTGAACGCAACAACAATAGGACTCATGGTATTTGGCAATATGTGTCTGAAGATAATTCGTGGCTTAGAGAATCCGAAGGCACGATCCGCTTCAACAAATGCTTCCTCTCGAAGTGAGAAGAATTCACCTCGCACTAAACGGAAAGTAGTCATCCATCCAGTAAGAGCAAACACAATGATTACATTGTTTATTCCTTGACCCAATAGCGATACAAAAATAAGTACGAGAATCAACTGTGGGAAGGTCATTACAAGCTCAGAAACCCTCATTACTACTGCATCTATCTTCCCGCCCAAATAACCGGCCACCGCACCTAAAACAGTTCCAAGGAGGTTAGCCAGGAATGATGCAACAACACCAATATAGATTGATTGTCGCGCACCTGACAAAATACGGCTGAACATATCGCGACCCAATTGATCTGTTCCCATTAGGTGATCCATGCTTGGTCCAAGACGCGAATTAATTGGATCAATGTAATCTGGTTCAACACCAGAGATTTGAACAGCAAATATCGATCCGATCATCAAAATTGAAATGATCGTCAAGCCAATGACACCTGATGGATTATGTAAGAAATTTCTAATAAAGATGCGGACAGTTGATTGATTATCCTTGTTCTTTTTAGACATCAATTGCCTCCTCCCAATCTCACGCGAGGATCCAATATTGATTTAATGATATCGACCAAGAAACTTGCGAACAGAATAACCATCGCAATCAGCATACTGACAACCATAATCACTGGATAATCTGATGCAGACACCGCGGCAATAATTGTTGTTCCAATACCTGGCCATTGGAATACGGTTTCAACGAGAATAGATCCGCCAACAAGAAGCGGGAGTCTAAAAGCTAAAAGAACCATTACTGGGCCTAGTGAGTTTCTAAAAACGTGACTGTAAAGAACTCGCCATTCTGGAACACCTTTGCTACGTGCAGTTTTCACAAAATCTTTGTTGAGAGTATCTAGAACTGAATTTCGGGTGTACCTGATCAGTACCGCGAGCATCGCAATAGTTAATGTTGCTACAGGAAGTATTAGATGTGGGAAACGATCCCAAAAAGTAACTTGCCCTGGAGCGATTCTGTTTCCTGTTGGAAGCCATTCCACTCTATAGGCGAAGACATTGAGTAATGCCAACCCAATAAAGAAGTCAGGGATAGCGATTCCGATTACTGCAAACACGCGGGATAACTTGTCTGCTATTCCGCCTCGCTTTGCTCCAGCAAAGAGACCGAGAGTTAAGGCTAAAATCGTTGATAAAACCAAGGCTGAAAGCACTAATTCAAGTGTTGCGGGCATACGTAAAGCCAGAATCTCAGAAATCTTCTGGCCGCTCTGCAAGCTATAGCCAAATTCGCCAGTAGCGATATCTCTCAGCCAATGAAAGTACTGCAAAATTATGTGGTCGTTTAATCCGAGCTCTTCGCGGAGTTGAGCCAAGTTCGCTGAGTCCGCTGCCATATCGGGAGGGACCATCGCGTTAATTGGGTCAATCGGTGAAAGTCTAGATGCGAAGAAAATCAACGCACTGATCGTGAATGCCATAGGCACCAAAATCGCGATTCTCCGAATTAAAAACGAGACCAAGAAATTACCATCCTTAAAAAATAAGTGGCGGTACTGACCGAAGATACCCTCGCACTTCGGTCAGTACCGCTTTCAACTAGTTAGTTAACAGACCAGCTAGTTATATTGTTTTGGTAAACATACAGCGGGTTACCCCACTTAGTAGGTGTACCACTGACTCTCTTAGAGACATATACATACTGCTGTAATAGGTGCATTGGCAGCTTGTACAAGTCCGCTTGCTCTTGTGTCTGCAACTCCTTCAAAACCTTTCCGGTTTCACGGATTGATGTTGCTTGAAGCAGTCTTGAGTTAAGTGCTGCGTATCCTGGCTGAGCACCGAGCAACTTTTCAAATGTTGCAGGGTTGCTGTACTCGGAGTACCACTCACCAACGTTGAATGCACTAAGACCCTTAAGAGCGATCTCGTAATTTCTATTTGTCCACAGTTCAGTTGTTGCATCTCCCTGGAACGGTAGGAATTCAACCTTCATTCCGAGATCTGTCATCTGTTGTGCAACTGCAGTCATAAGAATCATTACAGCAGGCTGTGTCTGATTGTATGTACGTAGACGAACGGTCTTTGAGAAATCAAACTTTGCTTCCTTAAGAAGCGCAATCGCCTTTGCCTTATCAAACTTGTAGCTAGGAATTGTTGTTAAGTGGTGTGGCATACCTGATGTCACGCCGCTGTTAATTACCTTGCCAAGCTTTGGATAAACAGCTGGTACCAAGCGGTTCCAGTCAATTCCGTACTTCAAAGCTTCGCGAGCTTTTACGCTGCTGAACTGTGTAGTTGGATTGATAACAAAGTAGCGGTAGAAGAGCACCTGTAATGGGGCTCCCTTAAAGCTAGATACTGCGCCCATTGCGCGGATAGTGTCAGGATCGTTAGTTGTGAAGTAATCCAACTTTCCAGACTTTGCATCTGCAACAAGGTTTGAAGAAACAATTACATTGATTTCAGTAATCTTTGGCTTTTCACCTTCGAACTTGTCATTTGGAACAAGTGTGATGAAGTTTCCTTGGCTGAATGTTCCAACCTTATAAGGACCAGAAACAACTGGGTTTTTCCAGTAATTGTTTGTGTCTAACTTCAAAATATCTTCATCAGCTAAAACATGCTTCGGCAAAATCATGAATTGAGCCAAGACTGGAATCATTGTGTTAATAGGTGACTTAAGAGCAATTGTAATTACGTTGCCCTTGCTTGTAATTCCACTCATGTTAACTTTGTTGGTTCCGTTAACCGCTTCGCTTCCAACGATTTGCTTAAATGCGCTTACATAAATCGCATTCGACTTCGCAACGCGGAGCAAAGAGTTCATTGACCAGACAACATCATCAGCGGTTACATCTTTTCCGTCAGACCACTTCACACCAGATTTCAATGTGATGGTGAGTGTCTTTCCGTCTTTGCTGAACTTGTAGCCAGTTGCAAGATCTGGCTTGACAGTTGTTAGATCTGCATTTGCCTTAAATAGCGCACGGAAGAGTGCGTGGTGTGAAATCGAACCTGAGTTAATCCATGGTGAGAAGATCTGTTGAGTTCCTCCACCACCTGCTGTTACTTCTGCAACTGTAATTGAGTTGCTTGCTGCATTTGACGG
>WLNN01000134.1 GCA_009699765.1 Actinomycetota bacterium | reverse complement strand
CGGTGCATAACAAAAACTTAAACGCTGCTACAGACCTTTAAGCGCGCTAACTACCTTTGTCAGAGATGCCTTCGCATCACCAAAGAGCAGAGTTGTCTTTGGGTCATAGAGAAGTTCATTCTCGATTCCCGCAAAGCCTGGACGCATTGAACGCTTCAAGAAGATGATATTTGCAGCTTCTGAAACCTTAAGGATTGGCATTCCGTAGATTGGGCAACCTGGTGTGTTCTCGGCAGCTGGATTAACAACATCGTTTGCACCAATAACAATTGCCACATCTGTCTGACCAAATGTTGGATTTACATCTTCCATTTCGGCAAGTTGCTCGTAAGGGACATTAGCTTCAGCTAAAAGAACGTTCATATGTCCTGGCATGCGACCTGCAACAGGGTGGATTCCGTAAGCAACATCAATTCCCTTAGAGATCAAGAGATCAGCCATTTCGCGCACTGTGTGTTGTGCTTGAGCCACAGCTAAACCAAAGCCAGGAACAATCACAACGCGACGTGCGTAGTTGAGCAAAATCGCCACATCTTCTGGCGAGCCAGATTTAACTGGACGTTCTTCTCCAGCTGCAGATTGTGCTTGTGGCTTAGCGGTAAATGCGCCAAATAAAGTGCCGAACAATGAGCGGCCCATAGCCTCAGCCATCAAGCGAGTCAGAATTGTTCCTGAAGCACCAACGAGAGTTCCGGCAATAATCAGAAGTGTTGAATCGAGAACGTATCCGCTCGCAGCAACAGTAAGTCCTGTAAATGCATTAAGAAGTGAGATCACAATCGGCACATCTGCGCCACCAACTGGCAATACAAAGAGAATTCCGAAGAGTAGAGAAAGAGCAGCAAGAATTAAGAGTGGGTTTGTGCCGAGTGCTTGCACAACCCAAACTGATACTGCTAAAACGGCAATTAAATTACCTGCGATAACGAATCGTCCGCCAGGAAATACGACGGGGCGAGTAGTCATCAACTCTTGGAGTTTCATAAAGGTGACAATTGATCCGCTGAAAGATACGCAACCGACTACAACAGTAAATACTGTAAAGATAACTTCTGCTGTTGTTGCCTGAGCGCCAAGCTTTAGATATTCAACAATTGCAACGAGGGCAGCTGCTCCACCACCGACGCCATTAAAGAGCGCAACGAGCTGCGGCATATTGGTCATCTGCACCTTACGGGCTGCAGGAACGCCGATAGCTAACCCGAAAACGAGTGCGCCAAGAATCCATCCAAGATTGTTATGCTCTTTAAGATGAAAGAAGACCATCACAATTGCGACGGTTGCACCTGCAGCACCTAGAAGATTTCCGCGACGTGCAGTCTTTGGGTGCGAAAGTCCTTTGAGCGCCATGATGAAAAGAACGCCTGCGGCAAGACCAATGAGGTCATAAACAAAGTTACTCACTTCTGCTCACCGCCTTTCTTTGGCTTAAACATTTCGAGCATTCGGTCCGTTACGACGAATCCACCTACAACGTTGATTGTTGCAAGGATGATTGCTGCCACTGCGAGTCCGAGTTCAAGATTGGTTGTTGCCTCATCTGCAACGATAATTGCACCCACCAAAATAACTCCGTGAATCGCATTGGCACCGGACATCAGTGGAGTGTGCAGCGTTGATGAGACTTTTGAAACGACCTCAAAGCCCACGAATACTGCGAGGACGAAGATCGAGATAACTGCGATTGGCTCCATTATTTAGCCGCCTTTGCTTCTGGAGTGCGTCGGGCACCGTTATGGGTAACTGCTGCGCCATTGATGATTTCATCTTCGAAATTAATATTGAGTGCAAGTTCTACCGCTGGTTTGTCATCTCGCGCAGGAGCCGCAGCAGTTGTCATCAGCGTAAGTAGATTTACAACGTTGCGGGCATACAAACTGGATGCGTGGAATGAGAGCTGGCTCGGAACATCTTTTCCGCCCCAAATTCGAACTCCCCCAGCAGTAACAACAATTTCTCCTGGCTTAGATCCTTCGACATTGCCACCAGTTTCAGCAGCTAAATCAACAATAATCGTGCCGGGTTCCATCGCATCGACCATATCTTGCGTCATTAATCGTGGGGCTGCGCGACCTGGAACAGCTGCCGTTGTAATTACAACATGCGACTTTGCAATATAAGGAGTCAGTAGCTCGCGCTGCTTTGCCGCACGCTCTTCTGTCATCTCACGTGCGTATCCGCCGGCGCCTTCAAGTGCTTCGAGTTCGAGTTGGATAAATGTTGCACCCATTGATCGAACTTCATCGGCTGATGCTGGGCGCACATCGTAGGCAGAAACAACTGCGCCAAGTCTGCGAGCAGTTGCAATTGCTTGCAGACCTGCAACACCGGCGCCAAGTACAAGTACCTGAGCTGGTGTAACTGTTCCTGCAGCTGTCATTAATAATGGGAAGAAACGTGGTGAGAGTTCTGCGCCAACAAGTGCTGCGCGATAACCCGCACAGAGTGCTTGTGATGAAAGTGCATCCATGGATTGCGCACGTGAGATACGTGGAACGAGTTCAAGTGAGAAGGCTGTAACCCCCGCACTGGCTGCTGCGTCGATGGAATCAACAGCAGTTGTTGGTGAGAGGAAGGAGATTGTTACTGCGCCTTTCTTTAACTTCCCCATCTGCGCTGCAGTAAGTGGTTGCACTGAAAGAACAACATCCGCACTCGAAAGCACGTCACCAGTAGCGATTGATGCACCAGCAGCTCTATAGAGCACATCTGTTGCTTGCGCGTGATCTCCAGCGCCGCTTTCTATAACAACCTCATAGCCGAGTTTGGTGAGCTTACTGACGACATCAGGCACTAGCGCTACGCGCTTTTCGCCATCGCGGATTTCTTTAGGGACGCAAACTTTCATGGCTGAAGGCTACCTTCTGAGGTATAGGTAGGCGAGGTGATTCTTAGTGGTGGCACTTGTTGCCCCTGTTTATATGCAAAAAAGCGCCCCCAGCACTAGCTGAGGGCGCTTTTTTGAAATTCTTACTTAGTCGTTGCCGCGAAAGATTGAAATCAAGCGCAGAACTTCCATGTAGAGCCAAACGAGTGTGACCATAAGGCCGAAGGCCATACGCCATGATTCTTCAGCTGGCACACGAGCTGCAACAGCCTTCTCAATTTGATCAAGATCCAAAACAATAAACATGGATGCTAGAAGAACTCCACCGACTGCAATCAAATTTCCGAGTCCACCTTGTGGGAAACCGATGAAAATTGTTGCGATTCCAAAGACTACATACCCAATGAGGGCGCCCATCATTACGCGAGTAAATTTTGGAGTAACGCGGATCTTGCCACTCTTGTATGCAACAAGAACACCAGCAAATGCACAGGCTGTTGCAACAACTGCTTGACCCACGATTCCTGAATAAGCAGTCTCATAAATCTTGCTAATTGTTCCGAGAGCAAGTCCTTGTGCAACTGCGTAGGCAATTACAAATCCAGGACGAACTTTCTTTGAAAATGAGTTGACCATCGCAAGAATTAATCCACCAACTACACCAACGAGTGCGAGAGTTGGATTATTTGCACGCCATGCAAATGCGCCAACAACTACAAGCACAGCAAATAGTGCGCCGGTCTTGATGATGACATCGTCAATCGACATTGGTGCTGAGGCTGGACGGCCCTCAAGTTTTGTGGCTTCTTCAGT
>WLNN01000133.1 GCA_009699765.1 Actinomycetota bacterium | reverse complement strand
GTGCGTCGTGAGTCCTCTGTGAATGTTGTGGATGGGGGAGTTGTCTCCGAAAAATGGGTGCCAGTTGATCGCGTTGGCCTATATGTTCCGGGCGGTCGGGCTGTTTATCCAAGTTCAGTTTTAATGAATGTGATTCCAGCACAAATTGCAGAGGTAGCCAGCATTGCTGTTGCATCTCCACCGCAATCCGAAAATGGCGGACTGCCACACCCAACCATTTTGGCAGCGTGCGCACTTCTTGGGATTACCGAGGTTTATGCAATTGGTGGCGCACAAGCTATTGCGCTTTTTGCATATGGAATGGAAGGCGTTGCACTCAAATGCGATCTCGTCACTGGTCCAGGAAATATTTATGTTGCAGCCGCAAAGCGTGCTCTTCGCGGAATCATCGGTATTGATTCCGAAGCGGGACCAACTGAGATTGCGATACTTGCGGATTCGACGGCTATCGCAGCAGATGTTGCAACAGATTTGATTAGTCAAGCTGAGCACGATGTGATTGCGGCAGCAGTCTTAGTAACAGATTCCGCTCAGCTAATTGATGAAGTCCAAGTAGAACTTGAAAAGCGAGTTGCAGAGACTAAGCACTCGGATCGAATCCGCACAGCGCTCACAGGGATTCAATCTGCAGCAGTCCTTGTTGATTCAATATCACAAGGTCTAGAAGTAGTTAATGCCTACGCCGCAGAGCACCTTGAAATTCAAACTGCTAATTCGCGTAGTGATGCCGCCCAAATTCGCAACGCAGGAGCGGTTTTTATCGGTCGATTCTCACCTGTATCACTTGGCGATTACTCTGCTGGATCAAATCACGTTCTTCCTACTGGTGGATGCGCTTGTCACAGCAGCGGATTGTCAGTTCAAACTTTCCTAAAAGGTATTCATTACATTGAATACGGGCAGGTGGCATTTACCGATATTTCAACAACTGTGATTACGCTGGCAAATGCAGAAGATCTCCCAGCACACGGTGAAGCAATCGCTGCTCGATTTGAGTTGCTATGAGTAATTGGCCTTCCTGGCTTCCGCTGAGCGAGCGTTTGCGACCCCTCTCTCCTTACGGTGCGCCGCAACTTCCAGCGCAAGCAGTTCTTAACACCAACGAAAATCCATTTCCCCTCTCTGGAAATCTCGCAAAAGCAATTGCTTCGCGAATCGAAGGCGTCGCGCGCAACCTCAACCGTTATCCGGATCGAGATGCGGTCAAACTACGAGAAGGATTAGCCTCATTTATTAATTCGCTCTCATCGACTTCCATAACTTCAGATAATGTTTGGGCAGCAAATGGAAGTAATGAAATTATCCAATCTCTCTTTTTGGCTTTTGGAGATAAGGGAGCAATTGGTTTCACGCCTTCTTATTCGATGCATCCACTGATTGCGCGTGTGACAAATACTGAATGGGTGGATGGACGACGACGAGAAGATTTCTCTTTAGATATCGCCCTAGCAAAAGAAGAGATTTTAAAGTGCACACCATCTCTTACCTTTATTACAACTCCAAATAATCCGACTGGTAGTTCTGTAACTATTTCTGAAATAGAGGAGCTAGCAAAAGTTGTTCCTGGATTATTAGTTGTAGATGAAGCCTATGCGGAGTTCTCAGATGAAATTTCAGCCACAACGCTAATTGAGAAGTACCCGCATATTGTCGTGATTCGCACTATGAGTAAAGCATTTTCCTTTGCGGGAGCACGCCTCGGCTATCTAATTGCAGACAAGTCAGTAATTGATGCGCTCTTCTTGGTTCGACTTCCTTATCACTTGAGTGCGATCACCCAGGCGGCAGCTGAGGTGGCTTTAGAGTTTCGAAGCGAGCTCCTTGGCAATGTTGCAACGCTTGTCTCAAATCGCGAAAAGGTAAAAGGCGAGCTGATTGCATTGGGACTCTCGGTCGTACCGAGTAAGGCAAACTTTCTGCTCTTCTCAGGATTTGATATTCCCGCGCCGGTTCTCTGGAAATCACTCTTGGATGCAGGCGTCTTGATTCGCGATGTGGGATTATCAGGGTACTTGCGAGTGACAATCGGCAACGAGGCCGAAAATGCCCTATTTATTAATTCAATCAAAGCCATAATTACCAAGCAAGACTAGAAACGTTAAGCGAACACTTAAGTAATGGAGAAAGTTATGAGACATGCACGAGTCGAACGCACAACTAAAGAATCCAGCGTTCTCGTTGACCTTACTCTCGACGGAACTGGCGAAATATCGGTAGATACTGGAGTTCCATTTTTCGACCACATGATGTCTCAGCTAGGCAAGCACTCTGGTTTTAATCTCATCATTAAGACAACAGGTGATGTTGATGTTGATTCACACCATACCGTTGAAGATACTTCACTCGCATTTGGTCAGGCACTCCGTGAAGCCCTTGGTGATAAAGCCGGTATTCGCCGCTTTGGTGATGCCATGGTTCCCCTTGATGAAGTTCTTGTTCAAGCCGCAGTAGATCTTTCAGGTCGCCCATATCTTGTGCATCGCCAACCAGAAATTGTCGAGCTTATTGGAACATTCGATACAACTCTTGGGCGTCATATTTGGGAGTCAATTGTTGCCGAAGCTCGAATCGCACTACATGTTCGCGTGCTTGAAGGGCGAAATGCTCACCACGTTTTTGAAGCTCAGTTCAAAGCCGTTGCTAGAGCGCTACGTGATGCTGTTGCAATTGACGGACGCACTACTGGTATTCCATCTACTAAGGGCACTCTGTAATTGGGTAACTCGTGATCGCAATACTCGATTACGGATCTGGAAATTTACGTTCGGCGCTCCGTGCATTTGAGCGCGCCGGTAAAGATGTAGTACTTACCTCTGATTACTCGGTGGCGCTTGAAGCAGAAGGTTTAGTCGTTCCCGGAGTCGGTGCATTTGGAGCCTGCATGCAAGGGTTGAGAACCGTTCGAGGAGATGAAATTGTTCGTGAACGTGTAAAACTTTCTCGGCCAACAATCGGAATCTGTGTAGGAATGCAAATCTTTTTTGCAGACGGCGTCGAATACGGCAATCATGATGGAGTTGGAATATGGCCAGCAACTGTCGAGAAGTTAGAAGCACGAGTTCTTCCACACATGGGTTGGAACAACGTTGAAGTTGCACCTTCAAGTACCTTGTTTAAAGGCGTAGAAGGCGAGTCTTTCTACTTCGTTCATTCTTACGGTGTCATTAAGCCCATTGCATCGCAAGCTCTTCAGTCATGGACTGAATACGACACACGATTCCTTGCAGCTATTGAGGATGGAGCAATCTCTGCAACACAGTTTCATCCTGAAAAATCTGGCGATGCTGGATTGCATCTCATAAAGAATTGGGTATCAACGCTATGAGTTTCTTAGAACTTCTTCCAGCAGTGGATGTAAAAGATGGTCGTGCTGTTCGACTCGTACAAGGTGAGTTGGCTGCGCAAACTGCATATGGCGCGCCACTTGATGCTGCCCTTGATTTTCAATCATCTGGCGCTGAGTGGATTCATCTCGTTGACCTAGATGCGGCGTTTGGTCTTGGAGAAAACAGCGCACTTCTTGCTGAAGTAGTTGGACGACTTGATATCAAAGTAGAGCTCTCAGGCGGCATCCGCGATGATGCATCGCTTAAGCGTGCACTTGCTACGGGTTGCCGCCGCGTCAATCTAGGTACTGCTGCTCTAGAAAATCCCGAATGGACTTCGCGGGTAATT
>WLNN01000132.1 GCA_009699765.1 Actinomycetota bacterium | reverse complement strand
TCTGCAATCAATCTGCGCAATCTTGCATATGACTGAGCCTCGCTATCTGCAAGGTGGTGTATTACCTGACGTGGAGTCCAACCCTCAGAGTCACTACGATCGAGATCGGATTCTTTAAGTGAATTTACTTCTGCGAGAAATAACTGAGTAGAAGCTTCATACTCTGCGGCGAAATCTTGAATAGACATAGCGGGATGCTAGCAGGAGAGCTCTTAGCCGTTAAGTACTTCGGCGGCAAAAAGATGATCTTCCACCTGCGGTAAACCACTAATTAACAGGACTCCTCGGAATTTCCCATCTTTATTTATGAGAGGGAAACCTCCGCCATGAATAGCATGTGTCTCATCAACAACTCCACGTGATTGATGCCAATCAATGCCGTCTTCCTCTGATTTCACACGTTCATACATAGTTGAGTGATGAGTCAAATTTACAACATTTGACTTCCGCGTAATCCATCCCGCGTGCTCGTAGCTTGCACCAGGAAGTGCTTGACGAAATACTTCTGATCCATCTAATTCGATAGAAATAGTAATTGGATATTTTCGTTCGATACCAAGGGCTACTGCTTTTTCTCCAATTTCTAAAGCAGTTTGAATATCCAAGACTTCGAAAGCAGAAGACGCCTCTTGATCCAATATTTCAAAACTCTTGAAATTCCCGGTAGTCATCGACTTCTTCTTGCAGAACTTTGTGTAAGTCGAGACATATTCAGATTATAAAGATTTAAATTAACGAATGTAAGGGCGTAATTCGACCTTGCGATTGCAGGCCAATGAGCCTTCCATCGCTAACTCGTGTGCGATTTCATCAGAAGCTGCCTCAATGAGCCAGAAGCCGCTGTAGTACTCGGGCGCGTGAAAAAGAGATCCAGATTGAACATCACCTTTGTTATTGCGATTATCAATTAACGTTGCCGAGGCACCTGGGCGAATGCCCGCTGCCGTAATCCAGTGTCCGTTTATTTCGAGTTTTTCATTAAAGGCATCGATGTGCTTCATCTCGTCAGAATTGGCTGGATTTCCTGGGCCATCGATTACAAAAATAATAAAACGCATCAAACACGCTCCTTCGAGACTTTCTTTACTGTGGGCGGCGAGGGTTTCGAACCCCCGACATCCTCGGTGTAAACGAGGCGCTCTACCACTGAGCTAGCCACCCGGCTTTGTACTGTCTGGCTTAGTACTGTCTGGCTTAGTACTGTCTGGATTTGTACTGCCTGCGAATACTACTTTATTCACGCGAAAGTGCGAAAACGGTAATCCCGCTGTAACGGATAGAGGCTAAAATTGGGATTATGGCACTCTTCCAAATGCAGATTTCACTTCCAGATCGTCCAGGTTCCCTCGGCGCAATTGCATCTGCAATCGGAGCCGCGGGGGCAGATATTCGCAGTCTCTCTGTACTTCGCGCTGAAGATGGAAAGGGTTACGACGACATTACAGTTGCGGTCCCGGGCACTGATCCATCAGACCTTGTTGAAATTTTGAATTCCATTGGCGGAGTTCAAGTTATTTCGATAGTCCCCGTAAATAGCTAAGGCTAAAAATTAACGACTAAAGAGCTGCGAGCGCTGCCTTGTAGTCATCATTGCTACGCGCATCGCCAAGCCCATTAACTACTTGCCAGCGAATAATTCCTTCTTTATCAATTACAAATGTGCCACGGAGTGCGCATCCACGAACTTCATCAAAAATTCCGTAAGCCTGTGCAACAGCGCCATGTGGCCAGAAGTCTGCAAGAACTGGAAAGTTGTATCCCTCTTTCTCGGCAAATATTCTTTGAGTAAACATTGAGTCGCATGAGACTGCCAATAGTTCGACATTGTCATTTTGAAATGAAGAAAGATCATCGCGCATTGCGCAGAGTTCGCCCGTACAGGTCCCAGTGAATGCGAATGGAATAAAGAGAAGCACAACGTTCTTCTTGCCCTTAAATGAAGACAAAGAAACTTTGTTACCGTGCTGATCAGAAAGTTCGAAGTCTGGTGCTGCAGTTCCAATTGATAGTGTCATGACAGCAGAATATCTCAGAGTGCGCGTGCTGTCGCACGGAACATTTAGCGCTTTGCTGTTTTTCTAGCGACGAGACGAGTTGCGCTCCAGTCGGAAGCTGCGGATAAAGTTGAAGTTTGTGAGAGACCTACATTAGGAGCGGCATCTTGAATATCACTTGGCTCGACGTGACCATCACGACCTGCCTTAGGAGTCAGAATCCAAATTGGGCCGGTATCAGAGAGATATGTGAGCGCATCAACTAACTCATCTTCGAGATCACCATCGCCATCACGCCACCAGATAATTACTGCGTCAACGACTTCATTAGTTTTATCTTCTATAAATGCGGTGCCAGTGATTTCGGAAATGGAGGAGCGCAATGCCTCATCTACATCGGATCCACGACCGATTTCGAGTACAAGCTCTCCGGGTTCAAAGCCCATTCGATGTGCCACGGGATAAGTGCAATAGATACTGGCCGGTTTAGCAAGAGGTTTAGCAAGAGGTTTAGGGCAGGTAATGAGATTCACGCCTAGCCATTTTGCCTCGAACCCCCTTTTGGCGCGAGAATATGCCTATGAGCGAATTCCAGGGCCACGCGGATTACCTTCTCAATCAATTGGTGGATACCGATCCATCAGAGACCCTCGAATGGCAACAGTCACTCGACGCAGCCCTCACCGCCGCAGGTCCAGTACGTGCTCGATTCTTGATGTTGGCTTTACTTCGCCGTGCGCACGAACGAAATGTTCCAATCTCAGACCTACGCACTACCGATTACATCAACACAATTACACCTGAGTCAGAACCGCAATTTCCAGGTGATGAAGATATCGAACGTCGCATCCGTTCATATGTTCGTTGGAACGCTGCGATGTTGGTTCACCGCGCACAACGTCCCGGTATTGGAGTTGGCGGACATATTTCTACTTACGCATCTTCAGCTTCACTTTATGAAGTTGGTTTCAACCACTTCTTCCGCGGACAAGATCATGCTGGTGGCGGAGATCAAGTTTTCTTCCAGGGACATGCAAGCCCAGGTATGTATTCACGCGCATTCCTTGAAGGACGATTTACGGAACATCAGCTCGATGGCTTCCGTCAAGAGCTATCACATAAAGGTGGCGGACTTTCTTCTTATCCACACCCACGTTTAATGCCAGATTTTTGGCAATTCCCAACGGTCTCAATGGGAATTGGCCCGCTTAATGCAATTTATCAAGCGCGTTATAACCGCTATTTACATAATCGTGGAATCAAAGATACTTCTGATCAGAATGTTTGGGCATTCCTTGGTGATGGCGAAATGGATGAAGTCGACACTCTTGGTGCAATCGGTTTAGCTTCACGTGAAAAACTCGATAACTTAACTTTCGTCGTTAACTGTAATTTGCAGCGCCTTGATGGTCCTGTACGTGGAAACGGCAAAATCATCCAAGAGCTCGAATCTATCTTCGGCGGCGCTGGATGGAATGTCATTAAGGTCGTATGGGGCCGTGGTTGGGATCCACTTCTTGCACAAGACCGTGAAGGCGCTCTTGTAAATATCATGAATACAACTCTTGATGGCGACTATCAAACATTTAAGGCTGAATCTGGCGCATACGTTCGTGAACAGTTCTTTGGTCGCGATCCACGAACAGCGGCGATGGTTGCAAATTGGTCTAATGATCAAATCTGGGGACTCAAGCGCGGTGGCCATGATTA
>WLNN01000131.1 GCA_009699765.1 Actinomycetota bacterium | reverse complement strand
TCTGAAGTGAGCGGTATACAGTGGTTAAACCAATGCTTTCACCCTCACGTTGCATTAGGCGATAGACCTCTTGCGCACTAGCAAAACCACCAGCTCGCTCCAAAGTGCTTAATACTCGAGGATTAGATCTCGACATCTTCTTTACTCCATGCCGTGCAAGAAGCCGACGAGAGCCCACATCACAATTACGCCAGCAATTGTTGCAAGAATTGTGTATCGGGACGAATGGCGCGAGTGAGCCTCTGGCAAAATATGTGAAGTTGCTAAATAGATAACAATTCCAGCAAAGAGCGCCAAATAAGTAGCTACAAAGTTATCGTTGAGAATAAAAGAAGTTCCGATTACCGCACCGCTTATTCGGGCAACGGCATCGACACCTAATAGCCAAATTCCTCGCTTGCCCCACTTGCCGCTCTTGATGAGAAATGAAACTGTATTGAGTCCGTCGCTAAAGGCGTGTACCAAAAGCGCAATAAAAACCGCCAAACCAAGCTTGTTACTTACTTCAAAGGCAACACCGAGTGCCAAGCCATCTAGAAATACGTGGCCACCCATCGCAAGTGCGCCCAGGGATCCAGCTATGTTTGAAGAGTGGCTGTGATCGTGACCGTAATCTGATTCTGCAGGTTCGTGAGAACCAAAAATTTGTTCGTAGAAGTGCAATAAGAGAAATCCGCCGATTAGCGCAATAGAAACGACAGGTGCGCTGAGGAATTCACTGGTGCCCATTTGAAAAACTTCGGGCAAGAGATCAAATGCGACCAAACCTAGAAGTAATCCCGCGGAGAGACCCAGGACGAGATGGAGACGATCCTTTGATTTAATTGCGATAAAGCCGCCAAATGTTGTTGCTACAGCTGTCAGTGCGGCGAGGACGATTGCGATGTTCATGAATGGAAGGTATCACAAATGAAAATGATTTTCATTTCCATAGGTCGAAGTAACCCCTTATGCTCAAGCCATGATTGCAATCGCACGATTTCGAACCCCACTCGCGCAGCAAGAGGCCTTTCGCGCCAACCTTGAGCGTGCGCGGCAGGCATTTTCTGAGCGTGAAGGCTTTATCTCAGGAGATTTCGGACAGAATCTCGACGATAACGAACTCTGGACCTTGGTCACTCATTGGGTCAATGTTGGTTCATATCGCCGCGCTCTGAGCTCTACTGCGATAAAGATGGAAGTTGTTCCGTTACTTGCAACGGCGATCGATGAGCCTGGAGCATATTCCAAAGATTTATAGTGCGGTAAAATTACGCCACGTTAATTAGTTTGTTTAATCGACTAGTAAGCGCCGACAGCCAGCCGGAGCATCACCCAGACTCTCCGGTTCATATAACGGATGGAGTCCCACATGGCAGTAGATCGCCTCGAAAATATCGTTTCTCTCTCAAAGCGTCGTGGCTTTGTATTTCCTTCATCTGAAATTTACGGCGGGCTCCGTGCCTCTTGGGATTATGGCCCACTCGGTGTTGAGGTAAAGAACAACGTCAAGCGCCAATGGTGGAAGTCCATGGTGATGGGACGTGAAGATGTGGTTGGTCTCGACTCATCTGTAATTCTTGCTCGCGAAGTTTGGGAAGCATCAGGCCACGTTGCAACATTTAGCGACCCACTTACTGAATGTACTGCTTGCCATAAGCGTTACCGTGCAGATCATTTAGAAGAACAATACGAAGCAAAGCATAAGAAGAAGCTTGAATCACTGACCGAAATGAACTGCCCTGCATGTGGAAATAAAGGTCAATTCACAACGCCTAAGCAGTTCTCAGGATTACTTAAAACTTTCCTTGGCCCAGTTGAAGATGAATCAGGGCTCGCTTATCTCCGTCCAGAGACAGCGCAAGGAATCTTTATTAACTTTGATCAAGTGATGACAACGTCACGCAAGAAGCCACCTTTTGGTATCGGCCAGATTGGAAAATCTTTCCGTAACGAAATCACACCAGGAAACTTTATTTTCCGTACTCGTGAATTCGAGCAGATGGAGATGGAGTTCTTCGTTGTTCCAGGAACTGATGAAGAGTGGCACAAGTATTGGATTGAGACTCGTCTTAATTGGTACAAGGATCTTGGAATTAATCCTGAACGCCTTCGACTATTTGAGCACCCTAAAGAGAAGTTGTCCCATTATTCAAAGGGCACAACTGATATTGAATACAAATTTGAATTCAACGGCACCGAATGGGGAGAGCTCGAAGGCATTGCAAACCGCACAGATTTCGACCTAAAAGCTCACTCTGCAGCATCGGGTAAGGACCTCTCTTACTTTGATCAAGAGAAGAACGAGCGCTGGACGCCGTTTGTTATCGAACCTGCAGCGGGCGTGGATCGTTGCGCACTTACATTCATGATGGATGCATATACAGAAGATGAAGCCCCGAACTCAAAGGGCGAAATGGAAAAACGTGCAGTGATGAAATTTGATCACCGTATTGCCCCTGTGAAGGCAGCGGTCCTTCCACTTTCACGTAATGCCGATCTTTCACCTAAGGCTCGCGATCTTGCGGCACAGCTACGCAAGAACTGGAATATCGATTTCGATGATTCCGGAGCAATCGGGCGACGTTATCGCCGCCAAGATGAAATTGGTACTCCATACTGCATCACTATTGACTTCGAAACTCTTGAAGATAATGCAGTAACAATTCGCGACCGCGACACAATGGCACAAGAGCGCATCAGCATTGACCAGGTTGAGTCATGGCTGGCACCGAAACTTCTCGGTTGCTAAAAGCTCTATCACTTCCGCTACGGGACGGATTACATCAGGTGGATCCACCTGTTGTACTTGCCCCGATGGCTGGAATTACCAATGCACCATTTCGCATGTTATGTCGCGAACAAGGTGCTGGTTTATTTGTTTCAGAGATGGTTACTGCACGAGCGTTGCTTGAACGCGTTCCGGAAACTTTACGAATGATTGAACCAGGTCCGGGAGAGTGGCCACGTTCTGTGCAGTTATATAGCGTTGATCCGCACCACATGTCTGAGGCAGTCAAAATGATTGGCCGCGAAAATTTAGCCGATCATATTGATATGAACTTTGGCTGTCCGGTTCCTAAAGTTACTCGCAAGGGCGGCGGTGCAGCACTTCCATATAAGCGCAAACTATTTTCTGCAATTGTTCAAGGCGCTGTCGAAGCGGCAAAACCATTTGGAATTCCTGTCACAGTAAAGATGCGCATCGGAATCGATACCGATCACCACACATATTTAGAAGCGGCAAAATCAGCAGCTGATGCTGGCGTAGCTTGGGTTGCACTTCATGCCCGTACCGCAGAGCAGATGTATGAAGGCAAAGCAGATTGGTCTGCCATTGCAAACCTTGTTGAACACTTAAAACCAACAGGGGTGCCTGTTTTGGGTAACGGTGATATTTGGACTGGCGCCGACGCTCTTGAAATGGTGAAGCAAACTAACTGTGCAGGTGTAGTTGTAGGACGCGGTTGCCTCGGCCGACCTTGGCTATTTGCTGATTTAGTCGCCGCCATGCGAGGAGATGCAACGCCACACCTGCCTTCATTATTTGAGGTTAGTGAAGTGATGTTTCGCCACGGCGAGCTAATTGTTGATTACTTTGAATCCGAAATCCGTGGTTGTCGTGATTTGCGAAAGCATATGGCCTGGTATCTCAAGGGATTTAGAGTTCCTAGTGAATTACGTCGGCAATTTGGAATGGTTTCATCGCTTGAAGAATTACGCTCACTTCTCAATCAGTTAGATGACCAACCATATCCAGTTGAAGTTTCAG
>WLNN01000130.1 GCA_009699765.1 Actinomycetota bacterium | reverse complement strand
GCATCAATTGCAGCTAACTTCGTCCAAGTTCCTGGTTGAAATACTCCAGTACCTTGTTCGATAGAAGCCGTCCACACATTGCGTAATGTGTCAGTCATCGCGATCATTGATGAATTGAGTGAATACAGCGCGACATCTAACATCGTTGTTCCGGCTGGTTTGGTTACTAAACCGAAATCACATCCGGCATAGCTTGAGAAATAAATATCCCCGTTGGAAGATTTAATTACAGCTTTCGACCCATATCCCTCGATCTCTATTGCATTTTCAATACTGATTGCCTCTGCTTCACCAGGAACAAAGTTTATTGAAAGAGGGACTCGCCATACATTGCCATTTATGTCTACTGCATTCAATAGATTGCGAGACATCTGAGTTGGGGTCGCGCCACAGCCTTGTATGTACCCTTGGTATGCAAAGTTTTTTATATAGATTCCCGCTAAAGATGGAATGCTCACCAAGGAGCGATCATTAGGATTCCACACGAGCATTTTTCCATCAGTAGTTAATACAAAATTATCTTTAATAAGTCGAACCTTTACGGATTTCAAGCTAGTTACTTGTCGCGCAGAAGTGTAGGTACCTGAAGTGCCATCAATGGAATTCGCGATGCCGAATCCCCACACTCTTCCCAAGGTATCTACAACAAGAGTGTTTCCGTTTTGCACTGCAACTGAAGCGGGAGTTGCGGTATCAGGAAGCGACAAGGGCATTGGAATATTGCGACGTGTATATAGTGACGGGCTAACACCTAATTGACCAAAATCATTAGCGCCCCAAGCATAAACTCCACCTGATTTTGTCAGGGCAATTGTGGTACCACCATCCGAAACGATGGTTGCGGTTGATGTATCGATTGCAGACAGAACTGTACGAGTCTCGGGCTCTACACCGATTGTGAATGGAACTTGCAATGTGATCTCGTCCGGTGTTGTGACACCTAACGTGATTTTACGTCGACCAGGCGTTGAAAAATTAAGTGAGGCATTGAGACCAAAGTAGCCCGTATCTCCAACTGTTGCGATATCTGGCGTTTCAAAAGTGCTATTACCATCTTTATCCCAAGCGAAAGAAAGCTCGGAGGTTTGGTAACAACTTGTTCGAACATTAGCTACCTGTAACGAGAATGGCGTATTTACCTTTACAGAGATTGCACCTGAAATCTGTGAAGTCGTTGAAGAATCTATATAGAACTTAGATCCACTCTGGACGTTATCTCCAAGGAAAGTCTCTCCGAATTGACCGTAAGATCGTATTCGCCCGTAGTTATTTCCGCACGAACCAGTTGGACCCCCGTATTGATACACATTTCCTGAGTTATCGGCTATCAAATAACCATTTATGTAGCTGTAGGAAATTTCATCGATTCCATCACCGCTAAACGCACTAATTTGCGAACCATTTGGAAGACCGGCATTAGCTGCGAGATTCAATTGCCAATTTCCATTGTAGGACGTATAGAACTGAGAAGTCCCAATCAGAACTATTTGTTTATCAACCTGAATGTCATTCACTGAAAAATTTGCAGGAGTAATCACAACACGTGGCGTATTTGAATATGGTACCTCTGAGGCAAGTTTTCCTTGCTGCCCGCCGCGATTATCTCCCCAAGACCAATAACTTCCATCAACCATTTTTACAACGCCAAATCTAGTGCCAGCGTAAAGCTTGCTGATTATTCGATTTGTAGGCAACACGACCTGTCCTAAAGCTGTTGCAGTGTCACTGCCTTGGCCAAGTTCGCCATATGCATTTGTGCCACTCGAATAAAGTTTTCCATCAGTCGCAAGGAACAAGCTGACTCCAGAACCGTTCATATAGGAAATCTGAGTAATGACTGGGTTTCCAATCGAACCTAAATCTGGAACTGAGAATTTCCAATTACTATCACGAGTAAGAGTTGTTCCATCTGCTAACAGGAATAATTTGGCGTTGCCTCCGGCCTGCGTGATGTAGTTGGAATTAAGGTTAAATGTAAAGACGGGCTCTAAATTGCCAGATAATGTCTGCTCATTCGAAATTCCACTTTTGCGGAATCCCCATAAAGTTCCATCATCAGCTAGAACATAATGGCCAAAGTAATTGTTCCACCCACTGTCATAATTCCTAATGAGTTGATCCACTGAATTCTTGCTAGTTCCTGAAGCTGCATGAGGAAAATCAATTTTTGTAGGCTTAATTAATGTTCTTTTATCAACGTCAAGACTTGTCACTGCGTCTTTTAAGCCAACCTCATGTGCTCCCCATTCATAGAGTTTTCCATCCGAACCTGATGCGTACATCGATTCATTGGCGGAATTTGAGGATAAAACTTTGACACTTTTGCCCGGTATGGCATTCGTCGTTCCTGTAATCTGAAAGTTTGAACTAGCGATTGCTCCGTTGGAGTCACTTACAATTCCTTGAATAACCGTTATTCCGGCGGTTGAATTACCTACTTTAAATCTAAATATGCCATCACCATTATTTGATGCGGACGTAATAGCCAATTGGCTAGAACCTGGTGTTGATAATTGTGTTTCATTTCCAGCTGCGAAAGTTGGAGCACTCCCCGCAGGGGCAGTTTGAGTCGTAAGTTGAATAGTTTCATCATCGCTAAGAAGAGTCCGGTTACCCTCTGCATCAAATAGCACTAACCCAGTTGGAGTTAAATCTTCAACATTGCTTGAAAGAGACGGTGAAATTGCTAGGTTGCGAGATGCAAATTTAACTCGATCTACAGTACCGCCAACTTGAAAAGCCGTAGAGGTGTATCTGCACGAAACGCCACAGTCCCATCCGTAAGCGAAATTTAAACCGGAATCTTGAGATCTAATACCGGCATAGACGGTATAGGTACCCGCTGATTCTGAATTTAAAACTATTTGAAAGTAGGCAACTGAATTAACAATTCGAATTGGCGCAGCAGATATTGCAAAGTTACGGTCATATCTAGCGACTCCATATGGCCCTTCAGAAACATATGCCCACGCGGTATCCGTCGTACTCGTACTACCAGTGACCAGTTTGGACATCACAGTCACAACGATTTTTGATCCAGCACGACCAGATGCATCTATATAAACACCACGTGATTCAACGTTTGCAGCCTGCGCAGAAGTAGGAACAAGAAGTGCACTTACAGCAAGAATGGCAACTGTCATTACCGATATAAGCTGCCGAGCTCTTATTCCGCGCACTTGTTAATTCTCCCCGTGATAGCTACTTGTTGGGTTGCCCCTATGTGAACAGTTTATAAAGGCGAGCCCCAATTGGGAATGAAATTCAGAGGTTCAAGTGGTCAAAAGGAGGGCGCTAAGAAGGGTGAGAAATAATTGAAGGCAATTGAGCGCTCTTCATCCCACGATTCGGCGTAGCTAATGGCCCTATCGGGGTTTGCCTGCGGAGGCTTTCTTTGATTATTTCTCTTCAAGAATCAATGAGACCGAGTTGATGCACCAACGTTGATCGGTGGGCACGTCATAGCCTTCACCCTCAAATACATGCCCAAGGTGTGAATCACATTTGCCGCAACGAACTTCGGTGCGAACTCGCGCACCCAGAGAGCGATCTTCCAGAAGTCGAACTGAGTCAGCAGTTGTTGGTGCATAGAAAGAAGGCCATCCGCATCCTGAATGAAACTTTGTCTCTGATCGGAATAACTCATTGCCACATGCCTTGCAGCGATATGAACCGACTTTGTCAGAGTCTGTGTATTCACCAGTGAATGGTCGCTCGGTCGCACCCTTGCGAAGCACTTCATAAGAAAGTGGATCAAGTGTTCCTGCTAATTGCGCTTCGTCGAGATTGGCTGGGTTGGTGATGTTCTCCATGCCTAAACTTTAGAGGGTTTGAACTATCTCCGCATTTCTTCTCTG
>WLNN01000013.1 GCA_009699765.1 Actinomycetota bacterium | reverse complement strand
CGCTACCGCAATATAACCAGTTGGCCAGCTTGCATCATCTTTTCTTAGCGGTACCCATAGAACTAAATCTGCAAACGATAAATCCGATAGGAGTTGCCAATCTGCAACCAATTCACGCAGCGTGTGAATCTCCTCGGCTGAGGCAGGAGTTCTACCCTCTACGAATTCTTCAATTGAGCCCATCTTGAACTACTTCGCTAACCAATCGTTGATGCGAATTTCTACCTCTTGAGGCGCAAACCAGGTGAGGTCATCAGCATCATCGCCAACTTCAAATATCGCTTCAACTTGCTTCCATTCAAGAGGCTTGAGTAAAGCCGCGGTTACCTCATCAAAGCCACCGAAGAATTCGGCAGGAACCTCAAAGGCGATTACTAGAGGCGCACCAGATGAATCATCTGTAAGTTCAAGTGAATCTTCTGCAGCTAAAAGCGAAAGTGAATACTCAATCTCTTCTTCATCCATCTCCGGATGCGTGCTGCAGTAAATATCTGTTGGCGCATACACTTCAGGAACATCCAAGCTTTTTTCATTGAAAAAATCTTGAAGTTCATCAGCAGTCGAAGCTAGATATACGCGCATGCGAGAAGAATATCGGAGAGTACGCCGGCTGATTAACCGCTTTTTAGGCAGGACCCTAAGGCTACGATCTCAGATTTGAGCATGCTCTTAGGAGATGAGTCAAAGATTGTTGAATGCTCGCGTTCCATTTTCTCCACTGCCTTCGCATCTCTAGAGATGAGAAAACTCCTAATTCCGGTGCCTTGAATTATCTCCATCGTAAGTTTCTCTCGATTTCGGGAACTCAACACACTATTTAGGTGGATTAAAACCGCAGATTCAATTTTTGGATTCAAAGTTAGGGCGTTTGAATGTACGGCTGCGGCGCACTCAATCTGATCTTCTCTGCTGAGGATGAATTGAAAATCAGCGGATTGAAGAGCCCAGGAAAAAATCAAATCCTCAATTCTGCGCCCTAAGGAGTTCAATCTATTGCTTTGATAGCGGCCAATATCGATCACGACAGTATCAAATGCTGTTGCTTGCTCGGCAAAGATATGGAGTGACTCGAGAGAATTCATTTCACAAAGAGCAAAACCGAAACGCGTCTCTGCTATTTTTTTGAAGAGTCCGTGCAGCTCAAAACGATCCGCTAAATCTGGGTGAGATGAATTTGCATCTATAAGTAAAACTCTTTCGCCGAGGCTAGCAAGTGAATGTGCAAAATTTATGGCAACGGTTGTAGTACCTGATGATCGTCCCGTTGACATAAAAAGCGCAACCTTTGACCTACAAGGTGATGGTATTCGTGCGGTCGCTATCTCATGATTCTTTCGCTCTCTAAGGACTTCTGAAAGTTCGAGATCGTTAGTTGGGTTGTGAGTGGCAATCGTGTTTCTTAAGGGTGATTTACCTCTGATAACGAGCATATCTCTGATTTCAATTTTTGCTACGTCACGGAAGTCATCTGAAATTACCAGTAGAACCTCCTCATTTATCAAGAGGAATCGCTTTAGTTCTTGAGGCGTTGTGGCTCGATAAATCACGTCATACCCAAGCCTGATCAACGAAGAAGCGATAAAATTCTCTTGACTAACATCACTTATCGCTGTTACTGCAGAAGAAATTGTCTTATCCATGTGAGGGAACAACCACGATTCTTCCACTAGAAGTTGCTGCCAGGACTGTCGCTACATCATCTCGTTCAAGAGAGATAGTGATTGATAGGTCGCTCCCAAAATTTGCACTCTTTCTCTCGATATCTCGAATAAATACTCCAGAGAGAATTGTTGTTGGTGGCTCAATCTCTTCACCATTTCTTGCATCATGAATTTGATAGAGAGTCACAAGATCGCCCGGGGAAGTTGATGATGGGATATCAGCGGTACGGATTAAGAGTGAAAGACTTTCAATTACTTGCCTGCCTGGCTTGTTACTAATCGCATCACTTCGAAGCAACTCCCCCGCGTGCATCGAACGTTGGATGAGAGAGCCAACTACTGATTGAGAAGCCGAAATGTAACCTCGCAATCCCTTGTCCAAAGTTGCAGTCACTACGGCGATGTCTCCACTTTCAATCTTTGCACCTTGCGGAAGTGGCCTAGTCAAAGTCCAGTATTGGCTACCTGTGTGAGAGAGAAATGAAATGAGAAAAGATGCAGCAATCGAGGTTATGAACAATGCGCCTGCAATTATCAATCTGCTATTTGATCTCTTTGAATTATTTGTACCCATAGCAGGGAAGATAGTGTGGATGCCAACTTTAATTTTTGGCTATCCACATTACGACTTTAGTATGATGAAAATTTATCTATACGTCGGATGAATTAAGTGATTGTTTTGAGCACTCTTCCTTCATGACAACAGCTAAGCGATCATCACCATTGACTTTCACTTCGAGCACAACTACTCCTGATTTATGGGCGCACCCGACTCTCGATCTCTACATGATTCCCGAAAAGGTTCATCCCCCGCAGAAGGCGCTGCTCTACTCACTTCCTTCGACATTTGGCGAGAGTTTCGATTTAGATGATCAACCTCAACCAACTTCTGCGCAACTACTGCCTGATTTACATCTTTGGATAATGGGTTTTGCAACAAACTTTCTCGAAATATTGGCAGGACGGAGGCAACCCGCACAATTGCATGCGCGATGCCATCGAGTGACTTATTGTGATTTGCTGGCGATGGCCGGATCGGTAAAGGAGATTGGCCGAATACGGAAAATACATCTGACAGAACCGCTAGATGGAATTTGCGAAAGCACAATCACAGTTCGTTTTGGCGAAAGAGTACGCGCGCTTGTTTTGCGATGTGAAGGTATTGATGGGCGTTGGCTCTGCACAGCACTTACCTTAATTTAGCAACGGTTAAGCGCCGCCGTGGCAACGCTTATATTTCTTTCCAGAACCGCAAGGGCATGGGCTGTTGCGTGAAACGTCACCTGAAGTGACAACACCATTCTCATCCGCAGCCGTATATCGGAGTGGAGCAACCTGAGCAGGCTTGTTGTCTACTCCCTTTGCAGAAACGCCATTGCCGTCGCCTTCAATAGTAACTTCAACATTAAAGACCAAGCCTGCTAGTTCTTCCTTAATTGCCTCCATCATCGCAGCGAAAAGTTCATATCCCTCGCGTTGGTATTCAACGAGTGGATCACGTTGTGCCATTGCACGAAGACCAATACCTTCTTGTAGATAATCCATCTCGTAGAGGTGCTCACGCCACTTGCGGTCAAGTACTGATAACAAGACTTTTCTCTCTAATTCGCGCATGACTTGAGTGCTTAATTGAGCCTCACGTGCAGCATATGCTTTGCGCGCATCATCAAGGATTCGCTGTTCCAAAAATTCTGAATCAAGAGCTGCGGCACCACCAATTTCAGAAAGTAACTCATCCGTTGTAAAGGAAACTGGATAAATAACCTTAAGCGCACTCCAAAGATCTGTGAGATTCCAATCTTCGGCATATCCCTCAGCGGTAGCTGCACTGACATAGGCGCTTAAAGTTTCGCCAACGAAGTCTTGAACTTGCTCTCCAATATCTTTGCCTTCAAGCACTAAACGTCGCTCGCTATAGATAACTAAACGCTGACGATTCATAACATCGTCATATTTGAGAACATTCTTACGAATCTCAAAGTTCTGAGCTTCTACCTGTGTTTGAGCTGAGCGAATAGCATTTGAAACCATCTTCGATTCGATTGGTTCATCCTCAGGCAAGCCAGCGGCAGCAAGAAAACGCTCGACCAAGGCTGAATTAAAACGGCGCATGAGTTCATCTTGAAGCGAGAGGTAGAAACGTGATTCTCCGGGATCGCCCTGACGACCAGAACGTCCTCGTAATTGGTTATCGATACGTCGAGATTCGTGACGTTCAGTACCCAATACATAGAGACCGCCTAGGGAGATGACTTCTTCATGATCAGTTGCAACTGCAGCTTTCTGCTTTGCAATTTCTGTCGGCCAAGCAGCTTCATATTCAGTTGCATTTTCTACAGGAGAAATCCCACGTCGCTGAAGCTCAAAGTCAGCCATAAACTCAGGGTTTCCGCCGAGCATGATGTCCGTACCGCGACCAGCCATATTTGTCGCAACTGTTACAGCACCTTTAACACCAGCGCGCGCAACAATTGATGCTTCACGCTCGTGGTGCTTTGCATTAAGAACTTCGTGTGGGACTCCGGCTTTCTTTAAAAGCGCAGATAGCTCTTCTGACTTTTCGACACTTACTGTGCCGACCAAAACAGGCTGACCTTTACGGTGACGTTCAACGATGTCACGAACTACGGCGTTGAATTTTCCGATCTCTGACTTGTAGACAAGGTCAGCTTGGTCAATTCTCTGCATCTCACGGTTGGTTGGAATTGGCACAACACCAAGTTTATAAATCTGATGAAATTCAGATGCCTCTGTCATTGCAGTTCCGGTCATACCAGAAATCTTTTCGTAGAGACGGAAGTAATTTTGAAGAGTAATGGTCGCTAAAGTCTGGTTTTCGTCTTTAATCTCAATACGCTCTTTAGCTTCAAGCGCTTGGTGAAGACCTTCGCTATAACGACGTCCAGCCAACATGCGACCTGTATGTTCGTCGACAATAAGGAGCTCGCCATTCATTACGACATAGTCTTTATCGCGCTTGAAAAGCTCTTTAGCGCGCACTGAATTGTTGAGATATCCAATAAGACTCGTATTGGCAGCTTCATAGAGATTTTCAATCTGAAGAAGTTCTTCTACTTTTGTTACGCCATCTTCGAGAATTCCAACGGTCTTTTTCTTCTCATCCACTTCATAATGCACATTACGAGTGAGCTTTGTAGCGATATTTGCAAATTCTTCATACCATTTAGTCGCTTTATCTGCGGGTCCGCTGATGATTAAAGGGGTACGGGCTTCATCAATGAGGATTGAGTCAACTTCGTCAACAACGGCGAAGAAGTGCTCGCGTTGTACGCAATCTTCAAGCGTCCAGGCCATGTTGTCACGTAGATAATCAAAACCAAATTCGTTATTTGTTCCATAGGTTATGTCACATGCGTATGCAGCGCGTCGTTCGGCAGGGTTCATGCTATTTAGAATTACTCCAACGGTTAATCCTAAGAAACGATGGATGCGTCCCATCCATTCGCTATCACGTTCTGCAAGATAATCATTAACGGTAACAACATGAACACCTTTACCGGCTAAGGCATTGAGGTACGAAGGTAATGTTGCAACGAGAGTTTTACCCTCACCGGTACGCATTTCTGCGATATTGCCGAGATGTAGAGCTGCTCCGCCCATTAATTGAACGTCATAGTGACGCTGACCAAGGGTGCGCTTTGCCGCTTCTCGCACAACTGCAAATGCTTCAGGCTGAATGTCATCAAGAGTTTCGCCCTGCTCGAGACGATTCTTAAACTCGGCTGTTTTGCCGCGAAGTTGATCATCTGAAAGTGGGGAGATAACTGCTTCAAAGCTATTGGCCTTATCGACTATCTTGCTTAAATCGCGAAGAATCTTTCCTTCGCCAGCTCGCATGATTCGATCTAGCAATTTTGACATTGAGGTTACCTTTCAGCGGGAGTCGCGAATTCGACTCACCATCTAATCTCTTAATCTTACTGGCTGGGCAACAACCGCTGTTACGGCTCCAACCACAGTAATTCCCGCATAACTTAGGGCGCGAGCCGCTTCAAGCAGGGTCGCACCGGTCGTGACAAGGTCATCTACCAGCAGGGCGTAATGAGGATTTTCCACATTGCTTGCTACAACAAACGCTCCATGCAGATTATTCCAACGTTGTTCAAAATGGAGCCCTGTTTGATCGCGAACCACCCGAGAATGAGAAATAGGCGAAATTATTGGGATACCGAATTCAGCTGCGGCGGGAGCTGTCATATCGCTAATGAACTGGCGACCTCTTTTTCTCGCTGCACTTTTACGAGATGGAATCGGAATTAACGAATCAATCAAAATATCTCTGGGCATTTCTTTGAAAGCATTTCTGATTGCATAGGTAATTGCATCACTGACAAAAATATCAGCCATTTTGATATCTGATTCTTTAGCGGCAAGAAGTACTTTTTGAGCAATAGGAGAATAAACAATGCTTGAAGTTACCGAAAGTGAAAATTCCTTTCCATGGCGTACATTTGAGCGATAAGGATGACATACCCAAGATTTACGGCATGATATGCAGAGAGATTGACCTAACTCTCGACAAGAGATGCATCGAGGTGGAAATATTAATTCATTGAGAGAATTGAAGATTTTCATCGGCACATTGTTGCGCTAAACCTTTGATCAATTACTGATAAAAAGTTTCCTCGTGGAAATCTTCTGGAGTGGGTGCAAGCGGGCGGGTGGTTATATGCGCCCCGGCATTTCGTGGAAGTGTCAAGACAAAATTTGCGCCTTTTCCGGGACGGCCCCAAGCATCGAGTTCGCCATTATGAAGTCTTGCATCTTCAAGGGCAATCGATAAACCTAGCCCCGTTCCACCGCGGACTCGAGCACGAGATGGATCCGCTCTCCAAAAGCGATCAAAAACTCTAATAAGCGAAGATTCATCTAAACCACTTCCATAATCGCGCACTGCAACAGCTACATCTTCATCGGTGCTTGCAAGACGAATTTCAATCGGTGTTCCGTCGCAGTGATCGAGCGCATTCGACAATAAATTTCGCATAATTCGCTCGACTCTGCGCATATCTGCCTTAATTGTGATTACGGAGTTATCGGAACGAGTAGAAACTCCTGACGTCTTCTCATCACTGTCGACGCCTAAATCCGCGACACAACGTTTTACAAGGGCAACTAAATCAAATTCAACAGGCTCTAGTACTGCAACTTCAGCATCAAATCTACTTACTTCCAATAAATCTTGAAGTAGGTGTTCAAAGCGATCCAACTGGGCCACTAGTAGCTCTGAACTTCGTGCAACTCGTGGATCAAAGTTGGAACGCTGGTTGTAAATAATCTCAGAGGCCATTCGAAGAGTTGTTAAAGGTGTTCGAAGTTCGTGAGAGACATCAGATACGAATCTCTGCTGGACGCGCGATAGATTTTCTAGTCTTGAGATTTGTTGCTCAATTGATGCAGCCATATCGTTAAACGAATGTGCCAATGTTGCCAACTCATCCTTTGAGGTAATTGGCAATCGAAGGTCAAAATCGCCCTTCGTAAATTGAGATGCCACCGAGGCGGCCTCACGAACTGGGCGAATCACTTGGCGAATCACAATCCAAGTAATCAGTGCAATCAGGAAGATCAGAGCAAATCCTGTGAGCAAAAGCGAATTTTCAATTAATTGAAGAGTGGATGCTTGTTGTTCCAATGAGAAGACGACATACATCTCATAGCGACCACCGCCAGGTATATCAATACGGTTTCCCACAAATAGTGAGTCGATGGCATTTCCTGATTCAAATTTCAAAGTGCCGTATTCGTGTTTAAGCGTCGACTCCTTATTTATCTTTTCTCGCACCCCTGCAGGGATGGAGTCGCTGCGGGCGCCATTAGAGGACATCTCATATGAAATTTTAGACTTCTTTGAAGTTGGAGTTTTCACAATGATTGCTTCACGAGCTTGATCGTTCACGCCTTGTGTCGTTGCATCTACAACAATTTCAGCTAAAACTTTTTTTCGTTTGGTTACTGATTCACCTTGAGAGAGCAGTAGCTGGTACTGAGCATTAAAGAAGGCCAACCGAGCTTCCGAAATAGAAGAATTAAGGTTAACTGAGCGAACACCATCGGAAAGTCTCGAATTAAGTGCGGATCCTGCAAGCCAGATAACTCCAAGTGAAAGGAAAATGGTTGAGGCAACAACTTTTGCTCCGAGTGAACGTTGAAATGCAAGACGTAGTCTTGTCATTTTATGCGGTGCCGCCCGCCTTATATCCAACTCCACGAACAGTCATCACGATCTCTGGGTGTTCTGGGTCGTGCTCAATCTTCGAGCGCAGGCGCTGAACATGCACATTTACAAGTCTTGTATCAGTTGAATGGCGATAGCCCCATACTTCGCTTAAAAGTGCATCGCGTGTAAATACACGGCCCGGATCTTTAGAGAGCGCTACAAGAAGATCAAACTCAAGACGAGTTAGTGTGATCACCTTGGTGCCGCGGTGAACTTCATGAGCTGTAATATCAATTGTTAAATCACCAATTGTCAGAGAACCGGTTACATCAGAGTTGGTGCGACGCAATTCTTTGCGAATACGCGCAATTAGCTCTGCTTCATCTCTAAATGGCTTCTGCATGTAATCATCTGCTCCGGCTTCAAGACCGCGAACAACATCTAAAGTTTCACCTTTAGCGCTAAGCATGACGATAGGAATCATCGATTCCTTGCGAATTAATGTGCAAACTTCAATTCCATCTAGGCCCGGCAACATCACATCGAGGAGAACGAGGTCTGGAGGATTATTTCTAAATGCCTCAAGTGCCTCGTCTCCACGATTGACGAGATCTACATCGAAACCTGAACTCGTAAGAACAATTCCAAGCATCTCCGCAAGATCTTGGTCGTCATCGACGACCATAATTCTTGCCATTTATGAACCGTGCTCCCAAGAATTGAGATATAGCTCTTGGGCGGTCGTGAGGGTATCGATGTGGCCACCCATTGACTTAAGTTTGAGTGATGCGACTTCCTTATCAATATATGTAGGAACATTATGAACACCTGCTGGGAGATTCTTTGCTTCCTTTACAAGATATTCAGCGGTGAGTGCCTGATCCGAGAAAGACATATCCATAACAGATGCAGGATGTCCTTCGGCAGCGCCAAGATTTACTAGGCGGCCTTCTGCAATTAGAAGGAGGCGACGGCCATCAGCTAAAACATATTCATCCGTCTGGTGGCGCATCTTTGCATTCTTGCTCTTTGCATTCTGCTCAAGCCATGCAACATCGATTTCAATATCGAAGTGACCTGAGTTGGCCATAATTGCGCCATCCTTCATTACTGCGAAATGCTCATCGCGAAGAACGTCACGGTTTCCGGTAACTGTAATAAAGACATCGCCCACCTTTGCGGCCTCTGTCATTGGCATTACTCGGTATCCCTGCATCATCGCATCGAGTGCCTTAGTTGGATCGATTTCAGTAACAATGACATCTGCTCCCATGCCTTTTGCGCGCTCAGCAACTCCCTTACCGCAGTAACCAAAACCTGCGACAACGAGAATGCGACCTGCAAGTAAGAAGTTAGTCGCACGGAAAACTGCATCGAGAGTCGATTGACCTGTTCCGAAACGGTTATCAAACATGTGCTTTGTATCAGTGTCATTGACAGCAATCATTGGAAAAGTCAGCGCACCATCTTTAGCCATTTGGTTGAGACGGATAACTCCAGTTGTTGTCTCTTCGCATCCGCCAGCAATATTCGGAAGAAGTTCACGGCGAGTCGTGTGGAGAGTGTTAACAAGATCGCAACCATCATCAAAAACTTGATGTGGTTCGATATCTAATGATGCATTGATGTGTGCGTAGTAACCATCGCGATCAACAGCATTGCGAGCGAAAACAGAGATTCCGTATTCGTGAACGAGAGCAGCAGCTGTGTCATCCTGAGTTGAAAGTGGATTTGAAGCGCAAAGTGCAATCTCGGCGCCTCCTGCCTTAAGAACGCGCATCAAGTTAGCTGTCTCAGTAGTTACGTGCATACAAGCTGAGATTCGAACTCCAATAAAAGGCTTGCTCTTTTCAAAACGCTCGCGAATTTGTGCAAGCACTGGCATGTTGCGCTCTGCCCATTCGATGCGCTTGCGACCTGCTTCAGCGAGAGATGCATCAGCAATATCGTGCTTTGGAATAGTTGTTACAGTCATTTCAAATTCCTCAATCCCTTAATAGGCCCTCACATACGATGGGCACTTCTATTGTTCGCTTGACCTTCGGCGTAGGGCTCTACTGTGCTGATCGGCTATAGGGATAGATTACTAGTCCTAGCCACGATTAGCAGAATTAAGGGTCAAGCGCGGATTGTGGTCAGTATGGCATCGCGGACTTTTGCCATTTCGCCCGCTGTGTTGGCCTCAACATTGAGCCGAAGAAGTGGCTCTGTATTTGAGGCACGAAGATTAAACCACCACGTATCCCCCGCCACTGTTAGCCCATCAAAATGATCAATTGAGACTCCAGGCATTGCCCCATAAATTTCTTCAACGATCCTGCTCGCAGCAAGAGCATCACTTACAGTTGAATTTATTTCTCCGCTAGAAATATAGCGACTAAAAGGTGCAAGCAGCTTTGAAAGCGGAATATCTTGCTCACCTAGTGCCGCAATTGCGTGAAGGGCGGCAAGCATTCCGGAATCGGCTCTCCAAAAATCGCGGAAGTAGAAGTGACCTGAATGCTCTCCACCGAATACTGCGCCAGTGTCTGCCATTAATTTTTTAATGTACGAGTGTCCTACACGTGAGCGAACAGCTGTTCCGCCATTTTCCTCGACAATTTCACGAACAGCCTTCGAAGAGATCAAATTATAAATAATTGTTGAAGCCGGATATTTTGCAAGCTCTCGAGTTGCAATCAATGAAGTGAGTGAAGATGGGTTTACTAAATTACCTTTTTCGTCGACTAAGAAGCAGCGGTCTGCATCGCCGTCAAAGGCGAGACCAATATCTGCCTTATGTTTCTTGACTGCATCTTGTAGATCTCGCAAATTTTCAGGATCAATTGGGTTGGCTTCGTGATTTGGAAAGGTCCCATCAAGTTCGTAATACATCTCAATTACTTCAGCATTTAGGCGCTTGAATACAGCTGGAGCGGTGTGTCCGGCCATTCCATTGCCAGCATCAATAACTATTTTTAGCTTTCTGGTTTCACTTAAATCGACTAAAGAGAGCAAGTGATCCACGTACTCTTCAAGCATCTCTTGATTTCGCTCTACGCCAACTTGGCTTAACGGAATTGGTGAGCCTTCTGCGACAAAGCGCTCGATAGCTACTAATCCAGACTCTTTTCCGATAGGCCTAGCACCGCTGAGACAGAGCTTGATTCCGTTATATGCCGCTGGATTGTGACTTGCTGTAAACATCGCGCCTGGAAGATTGAGCTTGCCGGCTGCGAAATACAACATATCTGTCGAAGCTAAACCTATGCGGATTACATCTAAACCATGCGCTGTAACACCTGCGCTAAAGGCATCTGCAAGTGCTGGAGAGGATGGACGCATATCTTCACCTATTACAACTGTTCCTGGTTCGCGTTCAATTTTAAGGAAACGGGCAAAGGCTCCACCAACGGCGAATGCAAAATCTGGAGTGAGTTCGCCATCTACTAGCCCGCGAATGTCATATGCCTTAAATATTGAAGTGCTCATACTTGCATCCTAGACGTATATAGATTGGTGTAAAGATTGTTATTTGATTAGGTAGAAATTATGAAGGAACAGCGCGTAGATGGCCTCGACGTCCAACTTGTGCTCCCTGACTTGAAGCACCTCGAATAGATGCATTTTGTGATGTCGTTTCTTCATGAGATCGGGCAACTTCTCGTACAGCATCCGCAATTGCCATTAAGTCATCCTCGCTTGGACCAACGCCAACGCTATTGAGCGGCTCGCGTTCAACGCTCCAGCCATTAGGAACCGTCAAACGGGAAGCATGTCGCTCGCATAAGTCGTATGCATGTGGCTCTGAAAAAGTTGCAATCGGTCCAAGCACGGCGCGTGATTCGGCATAGATATATGTCAACGTCATGGTTGCAGTAGCTCGGCAACTTACGCGCGAACATGTACGACCTGCCAATGAACTCATAGGCGAAACATTAGTGGCTAAAGGTATAAAAGTTACGGAATCAACACTCTAATATTTGAACGAGGTATTGATGTGCGAGTCAGAACGCTACCTGGGCGAAGCGGTGCATACCCATAACCACTCTTAGAGCTAATGAGCGCTGCTGCATAGGTGGCTGGGGATGTCTTAGTAACGCGAATCGCACGAATTCGATCAGAGATTACATAAGTCGCAATTCCATTACCGCGAATTTGAACCGCTTGGTGATTTCCCTTTGCCGTAGTGAGTTCTAAATCAACAGATATAACATCACCTGTAAATACTAAAGTTGGGGCCAAGCCCGCCACCGAATAAGTACTTTCTACCAGTGCGGGAACAGCTGTGCTCCAAACGAAATCGCTTTTACCCGCTGAATTTGTCTTAGTAAATACTGAGGCAACTAGCGGGCGATCAGATGAAATATGCAAGGCAAATTTTCCGGTTTTCATGATGACATTGAGAGGAATGTCTACCACTTTTCCGGCAGGAATATTTCTACCATCAATTCCAACGGGCGAGAAGGTTCCATCAGTCGAGATTATTTCGACGTTGATTTGAGCACCAACTTCTCCGGGAATCAAAACTCTTAAAGTATGTGGGAGAGAATTCTTCCTTCCTGTTTGCTGAGGGATTGCAGGGATGATTACATTCTTTGCCGTATCTTCTACAGAATTTATAGTGTCGCCACCAAGGGCACGCAGTCCGCGGCCACGCTCATCTGTCACGAAAGCGTTAACGCGACCGGTCTGTGGTGTTACATGAATTGCAATCGCTTTCGATCCCGGTGCAAGAGAAGCGAGCGAAAGAGTTACAAACGAATTTGCTTTGACCGCAATCACTTGCTCGGCCTGAACACCATTTTCAGTGAAGACGGTAATAGCGACAAGTGCTTTACCTAAACCACTATTTACGAGTGCAAGGGTTCCCTTCGACGTCACATCAGCTGTTGCTCCTACAAACCATTGAGAAGTTACTGGGGCAATACATGTATTGGCACCAGCCCAAATTCCGCTGTTCGCTTGCCAAGAGATTGGAGTTGCTGCACGCGCATCAATTACCGTTGCCTGGTTAGTTCCGGCAAGTCTGCGGGTTTTGGACTCTTTATATTTCATTGCTGAAATGCCGGTCTTGCGAATCGGCGTCTTAGTTGAAGAAAGTGAGATAGCAGAGGTTTGGCCGGAAAGGTTTGGCGGACAAACAACTGCTGGATAACTCTCAGAGTATCTACTTTCTTTACCTGCAAAACTGATGAAATTGCTGAAGAGTAAAACGCTTACTACTGCAGCGATTAGTTGAAGTCCGCGTTGCTTCATCATGAGACCTCTCGATCCGACATTTCGCGCCGGCGTCGCCCCGCAGGTAGTGCCATGATGATTACAGTTGTGAGAGTAATAACGAAGAGAGATAGCCAGGCTCTGCGAACCGTTCCATCATGAAGGAATACAACTTCTCCACCTTTAACTACTTTGAATTGTGGCAATCCAAATTCACTCTGCGATCTCTCCAAGCGAACCCCTTGAGATATTGCTTGCCACGATTGGCTGTAATTTTCGGTCAAAGTAATTTGTCCAGGACCAGGGGCGGTAACTGCACCGAGTGCAGTCTCTAAAATGGTTTGCTTTCCGCTGAAGTCAGCAAAAATTGCATTTCCAGTTGGTTGAGCAATTTTCCAGACTGTACCAACTTCAGTTGCAGATGAGCGGTTAAAACCACCAAGTCCATCAATCGTCTGAATAAGTTCTTCATGTGATGGGTTCTTGACGAAAATATATTTAATTCCGAATCCAGCAAATACCTTTGAGCTGCCAACTCCGGTGTTATCAATCAAACCTTCAACTGCGCGAGTAATCAAATCACTATTCTCAAGTGCCACATCCGGTTGTCCAAGTGTTATAGAACCACCGCGAGCTATGTAATACGCCAAAGAAGTGTGTTGATCATCTTTTACTGAACGGATCACTAATGTTTTTGCATCTTTTTCAACGGCCAAGAACGCTGGTAAAACTTGTTCTGAATTTCTCTGGACTGGTGAAGCCGCACCTGCAGAAAATACCCAGATGGATGATGTCGCTGAATATGTGATTGACACCAAGACGACTAAGGCGAGAGCAAAATGTTTGTAGTTCAGGCGAGAACTTTCGAGTCGTGCTCTGACATCGTTAAACATTATTACGGCCGCAACAACAGCTAATAAAGTTGCAATCGAAAGCAAAGCGCCAGAAAAAACATTCTCTCGGCTTGTAGAGCCATTTCCACTTATATGTAGTGATGCGAAAAGGGCGCCTGAAAATAGGAATACCACTCCGTATTCTGCATATTTACGAGCGCCGGTATCAGAGAAATAGGCAATTACTAAGAGGAAGGTGATGGGGCTAAGTGACCACCAAGGAAGTGAACCGGCTCCACCTGGATTAGCCAGTAGCGCAATGTTGCCACCACCACCAGGCTGATTGATGCCAATTTCAAGTAAAAGTCTTGAAGGATGAGTGAAGTAAATAAGTGAAGTTGGAAGTGATAACAAAAATGGCGTAAGGAGAACTATTGATCTCTTAGCAAAACGAGAGATGAAAACCGGGTCACGATAATTCTTTTGAACTGAAATGTAATCAAGAGCTATGAAGTAAAGGCTGGCGATTAGCAGCACAATCAAGAGTGATGGATTGAAAGCTGCTAGAACCCAGATAAAGAGAGTCGTACCAAAAAGATTTCGAATGGAGCGCTTCTCGATTTCACGCCAGCTGCCGAAGACCGAAAGAAATTGAGGCAAGAGAATTATCAATGCAACAACACCTAGATGCCCGCCATTGATTGCCGAGATTGAAATTGGAGATAGCGCGTATAAGAGCGCGGCGCCAGCGGTAAGTACGGGGCTGGCATTTAATTTCTTTAAAAATCGATGAGCGTTCCACAACGCCAAGAATGGCGCAGAT
>WLNN01000129.1 GCA_009699765.1 Actinomycetota bacterium | reverse complement strand
GACGAAAGACTCGTTTGTACATCTTCATGTACATACTGAGTACTCGATGCTCGATGGTGCCGCGCGCGTTGGCGATCTGGTTAAAGAGGTAGCGCGTCAAGAAATGCCTGCGATTGCAATGACAGATCACGGAAATGTCTTTGGAGCATTTGAATTTTATAAGCAGGCAACCAAAGTTGGGGTTAAACCCATTATTGGTATTGAAGCTTATGTTGCCCCTGAATCACGCCATGATAAGAAGCGCATCCAATGGGGTGGTGGCGGAGAAGATGATGTTTCAGGTGGTGGCGCATATACCCACATGACAATTCTTGCTGAGAATAACTTAGGTCTTGGCAATCTATTCAAGCTTTCATCCCTTGCATCCCTTGAAGGTTATTACTACAAGCCCCGTATGGATCGCGAGTTGCTCTCAAAGTATGCCGATGGATTAATTGCAACAACTGGCTGTCCGGGTGGTGAAATTCAAACTCGACTTCGCATGGGTAAATATAAAGAGGCGCTCCGTGCTGCAAGTGATTACCGAGACATTTTTGGTGCGAACAACTTCTACCTCGAATTAATGGATCATGATATTGAGATTGAAAATCGCGTAAAGGCAGATCTCATGAAGCTCGGCAAAGAGTTGAAGTTGCCGCTACTTGCAACCAATGATTTGCACTACACCTTTCACGAAGATGCGCCAGCGCATGAGGCGTTGCTATGTGTTCAATCAGGATCGACACTGGCTGACCCGAAGCGATTTAAATTCGATAATTCCGAATTCTATGTAAAGACTGCAGCTCAAATGCGAGAGCTCTTTAAAGAGACTCCAGAGGCATGTGATAACACCCTTTTAATTGCCGAGCGCTGTAACGTCACTTTGCGCGAAGGCGAGAACTTATTGCCTCGCTTTGAAGTACCTGCTGGCGAGAGCGAAGATTCATGGTTGCGCTCTGAATCCATTCGCGGACTCAGCGAGAAATTGGGAGATAAATTAACTCCCGGACATACAGAACGAATTAATTACGAATTAGATGTCATGATCAAGATGGGCTTCCCTGGTTACTTCCTAGTGGTCGCCGACCTTGTTAATCACGCAAAGAAGGTTGGCATTCGTGTCGGTCCAGGTCGTGGTTCAGCTGCGGGCTCACTCGTTGCATACGCACTTGGAATAACGGGTCTAGATCCAATCGAACACGGTCTCTTGTTCGAGCGATTCCTTAATCCAGAACGTATCTCTATGCCAGATATCGATCTCGACTTTGATGAGCGTCGACGCTCCGAAATGATTCGATATGCAACAGAAAAATATGGAGAAGATCGCGTAGCCCAGATCATTACCTACGGAACAATTAAATCGAAGCAGGCGCTTAAGGATGCAACGCGCGTCCTTGGATATCCATATGCAATCGGCGAGAAGCTCACTAAAGCTCTTCCACCTTCTGTTATGGGCAAGGACATCACTTTAGGAGGAGTCTTTGATTCAAAAGATTCTCGCTTCGGCGAGGCGGGCGAATTCCGCCTGCTCTACGAAACTGATACAGATTCTAAGCGCGTTGTAGATCTCGCTAAGGGCCTTGAAGGATTAAAGCGTCAATGGGGCGTGCATGCTGCTGGCGTGATTCTCTCGCGCGAACCTTTGCTAGATGTTATTCCGATTCATCGACGCGAATCCGATGGTTCAATCATTACTCAATTTGATATGGGTGCATGTGAAGCAACTGGGCTTCTGAAGATGGATTTCCTTGGACTTCGAAATCTCTCGGTACTTGATGACGCGCTCTTAAATATTAAAGAGAATCAGAATATTGATGTAGTTCTAGAAAACTTACCGCTTGCAGATAAGAAGACGTTTGAACTCTTATCACGTGGTGACACTCTCGGTGTATTCCAGCTCGATGGTGGGGGAATGCGATCTCTCTTGCGTGCGATGTCGCCAGATTCGTTTGAAGATATTTCAGCTGTTATCGCTCTTTATCGCCCAGGACCGATGGGCGAGAACTCACATAACGATTATGCAGATCGAAAAAATGGTCGCAAAAAAGTTGAACCAATTCACCCAGAGCTTTCCGATGCTCTCCAAGAAATTTTGGGTGATACCTATGGACTTATCGTTTATCAAGAGCAAGTAATGGCGATTGCTCAGAAAGTTGCCGGCTTTACTCTCGGTCGCGCGGATCTTTTGCGTAAGGCGATGGGTAAGAAGAATAAAGAAATTCTTGATAAGGAATACATTCCCTTCGAAGCCGGAATGAAAGCTAATGGATTTTCTGAAGGTGCAATTCAGCGACTCTGGGAAGTTCTAATCCCGTTCTCTGATTATGCATTTAACCGAGCTCACTCAGCAGGATATGGTGTTGTTTCCTTCTGGACCGCTTATTTAAAGGCGAACTTCCCAACTGAGTACATGGCCGCACTGCTCACATCGGTGCGCGATGATAAAGATAAGTCTGCGCTCTATCTCTCTGAATGTCGCCGCATGGGAATCAAAGTTTTGCCACCTGACGTAAACGAGTCCAATGGTGAATACACGCCCCGTGGTCGAGATATTCGCTTTGGTTTGGCTGCGATTCGAAATGTCGGAGAAGGTGTTGTTGCTTCAATCAAAACAACGCGAGAATCAAAAGGCAATTTCACAAGTTTTGGTGACTTCTTAGCAAAAGTTGATGCACAAGTTTGCAATAAGAAAACAATTGAATCTCTGATTAAGGCAGGCGCTTTTGATTCGCTCAACCATCCTCGCAAGGGTTTGATGGCTATTCATCTTGAGGCAATTGATTCTGTTATTGAAACAAAGCGCGCTGAAGCTATTGGCCAATTTGATCTCTTTGGTGGTGAGAACACCTCTGAAATAGCTGGTCTTGAAATTGAAATTCCCGCAACAGAGTGGGACAAGTCGACCTTGCTCTCATTTGAACGCGAAATGCTAGGGCTTTATGTCTCTGATCACCCTTTGCTTGGCGTCGAGCACCTTCTGCGTTCTCATACTGATATGTCAATTAGCGCGTTACTAGATGATGGAATTCCAGATGGAATCGTCACCATCGGCGGACTCATTACTGCTGTTCAAAGAAAAGTTTCTCGTAAAGGAGATTCTTGGGCTGTTGTAAATATTGAAGACCTTGAAGGCGCGATTGAGGCTCTCTTCTTCTCAAATACTTATAACCAATATTCACTCTCTCTGACCGAAGATCGTGTCGTAGTTATTCGTGGTCGTTTCACTCGCACTGATGAGCAGGTTCGATTTACTGCGCTCGAGATGACGACGCCAGATGTAACTGGCGGACCCACGGGACCGTTACTTATTTCATTACCGGCAACACAGGTGACGCCACCAATCGTCGAACGAATGAAGGAGATTCTTCGCTCTCACCCAGGAAAACGAGAAGTTCATCTCCACGTAGTGGATCAACAGAAATCAACAACTCTTAAAGTTGACGCCCTCGTCACATCCTCGCCAAGTTTGAGCGCAGATCTTAAGGCTATTTTGGGGCCCGACTGCATCGTGCGCGGATAACCGCGTCGCCTCGATGCTTGCCCGCAAAGTAGAATATGGGCATGTTAAGACGCGTAGATCTGCGAGGTAAAGCCCTCACTAAAGATCAATATCAGCGCGAACTTCCGCGTGCCACTCTCGATGTAGCTTCGGCGATGGTGGCAATTGAGCCGATTCTCGATCAGGTCAAGAACGGCAACGAATCAGATCTCATCGCGTTGGCCGAAAAATTTGATGGTGTGCGACCACCTTCTATTAGAGTCCCGCAAGCAGCGTTAGATAAAGCGCTAATAGATTTATCTCCAGATATCCGTAAAGCGCTAGAAGTTTCAGCAGAACGAATTAGAAAAGTTCATTCCGCCCAGGTGCGTCGTGAGTCCTCTGTGACTGTTGTCGATGGGGGAGTTGTCTCCGAAAAAT
>WLNN01000128.1 GCA_009699765.1 Actinomycetota bacterium | reverse complement strand
TTAGAGCAACCCGGTATTTTTTATGTAAAGCGTATAACTGCGGTGAAGCCAGCTGATTATCAAATTTTCGTCAGCAGTGACAACCCTGAGGGAACAGATTCAAGACAGTGGGGATGGTTACCAGTGGTTTCAGTTCGCGCAAAAGTTACAAGCAGAGTGCGCAGAGCAAAGAAGTAGTTTAAAACTTACCTGCAAGCAGAATGTCGGCGCTTTATTAGCGAGTAAAAGCTTCCTGCAACAACGCCTTCAACTCTTCTTCATGCAAGTGGTGGTTACCGGTTGCAGGAGATGCAGTAGAACGACGTGATACGCGACGGAATACTCGATCGCTAATTGAAATTCCACCAAGAGATTCTGAAGTTCGAAGTGCAATATGTGGCCATGGACCTTGGTTAGCCGGCTCATCTTGCACCCAAAGTAGAGTTGCATTCGGATGTTTCGCAGCTTCTTCACGCATCTGATCGATAGGAAGTGGATAGAGAAGTTCAACACGAACTATCGCTGTTGAGTGCTCACCCAATTTTTCACGCTCTGCAACGAGGTCGTGATAAATCTTTCCTGAGCAGAAAATCAAACGTGTTGCGTTTGTAACTTTGTCATCACCAATTACTGGTCTAAATGTTCCATGAGTGAAATCGCTTAATTGCGATGCTGCAGCTTTAAGGCGCAACATTGATTTTGGAGTAAATACAACCATTGGACGACGTGTTGGATTAGCAACATGCCAACGAAGTAAGTGGAAGTAAGAAGCAGGAGATGACGGTTGAGCAATTGTCATGTTGTTCTCAGCACAAAGCTGTAAGTATCGCTCGATACGCGCTGATGAGTGATCCGGGCCTTGGCCTTCATATCCGTGTGGAAGTAACAACACTACAGATGAACGCTCGCCCCACTTTTGAAGAGCTGATGAAATGAATTCATCGACAACGGTCTGTGCGCCGTTTGAGAAATCACCAAACTGGCCTTCCCATAGGACTAAAGCCTCAGGGCGAACGACTGAATAACCGTATTCGAAGCCCATTGCAGCGTATTCGCTGAGCAGAGAATCGATTACGAAGAATTGGTTCTCATCTTGAATCAATGAGCGAAGCGGGGTCCATTCATTGGCATTCTCTGCATCAACAATTACTGCGTGACGGTTTGAGAATGTTCCACGACGTGAATCCTGACCAGCTAAGCGGATTGGATTGCCATCCTTGAGGATAGATCCGAATGCAAGAAGCTCACCCATTGACCAATCGATTGTTCCATCGTTGAGCATCTCTGGACGTTTTGCCAACTGCGGAGCCATCTTTGGATGGAGGGTAAATCCTTCTGGAGTCGCAATTTGTGTTGCTGCAATTTCGCGCGCAAGTGATTCAGTGATTGCAGTAGCAATTGCTTCGGCCGCAGGAGCAACTGGTGCCTTGAAGTTTGGATCATGCTCTGGTTCGTGGTTTGCGACCGATGCAAAGACAGCTTCGAGCTCTGCTTGATACTCAGCTTGAACTTGTTGAGCCTCTTCAGGGGTGATGTCACCACGACCTACAAGTGCTTCTGAATACAAAGTACGAGTTGTGCGCTTTGCGCCAATCAACTTGTACATCAATGGCTGAGTAAATGCTGGCTCATCACCTTCGTTATGGCCACGACGACGGTAGCAAACCATGTCGATGACGACATCTTTGTTAAATTCTTGACGGTATTCAAATGCAAGTCTTGCAACGCGAACACATGCTTCTGGATCGTCACCATTAACGTGGAAGACCGGAGCTTCAATCATCTTTGCGATATCAGTTGAATATCGGGCAGTACGTGATGCATGCGGTGAAGTTGTAAATCCAACTTGGTTATTGATAACAACGTGGATTGTTCCGCCAGTGCGATAGCCAGCTAGACCTGAAAGCTGGAGGGTTTCCATGTTGACGCCTTGACCTGCAAATGAAGCATCACCGTGCATCAAGATTGGTAGCACCGAGTAAGCGCCCTTTGTATTGAGGCGATCCTGCTTTGCGCGGACAATGCCCTCAAGTACTGGGTTTACCGCTTCAAGGTGTGATGGGTTAGCTGCGAGATAAATCTTTGTCTGCGCACCAGATGCTGCAGTGAATACGCCTTCAGTACCCAAGTGATACTTCACATCGCCAGAACCATGCACTTCATTCTCTGCATAGTGACCTTGGAACTCTTGGAAGATTTGACCTGATGACTTTCCTGCAATATTTGCAAGCATATTAAGGCGACCACGGTGTGGCATTCCTATACATACTTCATCAAGACCACGCTCTGCAGCAGCAGAGACAATTGCATCGGTAATTGGAATTACAGATTCGCCACCTTCTAGAGAGAAACGCTTCTGTCCAACAAACTTTGTCTGCAAGAAGGATTCAAATGCTTCTGCGCTATTGAGCTTACGCAAGATTCGCAGTTGCTCGTCGCGATCCACTCGATCGGATTTCATCTCAAGATGATCCTGGAACCACTTACGTTCTACTGGATTAGAGATGTGCATGTATTCAATACCAGTTGAGCGGCAATATGTATCGCGTAGGAGACCTAATATTTTGCGTAGTGGAAGAAATGCCTTGCCACCAAATCCACCAGTAGCAAATTCGCGATCAAGATCCCACAAAGTTAATCCATGAGTTTGAACATCTAAATCAGGGTGTGTGCGCTGACGATATTCAAGCGGATCTGTATCAGCCATGAGGTGTCCCCATGTGCGATAGGCAGCAATAAGTTGCTGAACACGTGCGGTCTTATCGATCTCTGAATCTTTAGTAACTTCGTTATCTGTTGCCCAACGAATTGGCTCGTAAGGAATACGAAGCGCGGTAAAGATTTCGTCATAGAAACCTTCTGCGCCAAGTAGAAGTTCGTGAATGCGTCGAAGGAAATCACCAGATTGCGCACCTTGAATAACACGGTGATCGTAGGTGCTGGTTAATGTAAGAATTTTGCTGATAGCCATGCGTGCAATTGTTGATTCTGAAGCACCTTGGAACTCAGCTGGATAATCCATTGCGCCAACGCCCATGATGAGGCCTTGTCCTTGGACCAAGCGTGGCACTGAGTGCACTGTTCCGATGGTTCCTGGATTTGTTAGCGAGACGGTCGTTCCTGCGTAATCCTCAACAGTAAGTGTGCCGCCACGTGCCTTCTTAACAACTTCTTCGTAGGCAACCCAGAACTGACCGAAATCAAGAGCCTCGCAACCCTTAATGGATGGGACCAACAATTGACGAGTTCCATCTGGCTTTGCCAAATCGATTGCGATTCCAAGATTGATGTGTTGTGGGTGCCCGACTGCTGGCTTCCCATCAAGCTCACCGAAGAATGCATTCATCTCTGGCATCTGTCGCATCGCTTTGATCATCGCGTAAGCAATGATGTGAGTGAAAGAGACTTTTCCACCACGTCCGCGAGCAAGGTGATTATTTACAACTATTCGATTGTCGATCATCAACTTGGCAGGAATCGCACGCACTGATGTCGCGGTTGGAACTGAAAGTGATGCTTCCATTGATTGCACAACACGTCCAGCAACTCCGCGAAGTGGTTCCATTGTTGCCGCACTTGGTGTTGCCAAAGTTGGAGCAGGTTTTACCTCTGCTTGTGCTGGAGTTGAAGGAGCTTTAGAAACTTCACGAACAACAGGCTGGCTTTGTACTGGAGCTGCAACAACAGGAGCTCCAACAACTTGAGTTGGAGCGATTGGCGCAGGAGTCGAGACTGCTTGCGGAGCAACAACAGGGGCACTTAATCCTTGTACAGAAATATTTGGGGGAGTTACAGGTTTTGGTGTTGGTGGAACACCCGCACTTGGAGACGCATTGGGAGTCGCATTGGGAGTCGCACTGGGTGTTGCAACTGGCGCAGCGCCTTGCGGATTATTCTGGAAGTAAGTAACCCACTCTGCAGGTACAGAAGATTGGTCTGCTACATATCGCTCGTACATTTCTTCAACGAGCCAATCGTTTGCACCGAAATCTTGTCCTGAAGACACTGAGCGCTCCTTTGCGATCC
>WLNN01000127.1 GCA_009699765.1 Actinomycetota bacterium | reverse complement strand
TCACAGCGCCAGCAGTTGCTAAGCGGTGGTCCTCATAGGTATGAAAAGTGCCTTTTTGAAGCGGTTTAGGCGTAATGTGAAGAGCGGTTGGCTCTTCAATAACACTTCCTCCGAGATTATTTATTTCAGAAGTCAGCGCCGCAAGTCGATCCGTTTCATGCAACCGTAAGTGGCCAATTCCTCGTAGGTGCGAAGGTGAATCTGCCAGCGCTGCCAGCGCTGCAATTGATGGCGTTAGCTCACCGACATCGTGGAGATCGATATCAATTCCATGAATTGAAGGACCACCAGTTACCTTGAGTCCAGACTCAACAAATTCAACTTTTGCCCCCATAACAGAGAAGATGTCTCTCAATTGATCACCGGGTTGGGTTGTTGATTTTGGCCAATCGGAAATAGTAATAGAGCCACCACAAACCATTGCAAGTGAAATAAATGGAGCAGCGTTGGACAAATCAGGTTCGATTACTAAATCGACGCCGTGTAGCGGACCGGGCTCTACACGCCAAGTGTTATTTGCAGAATCGACCGTGACGTTTGCACCGAAATCTCGAAGCATCTGAACAGTCATTTCAATATGAGGCATTGACGGAAGTGACCCACCAGAGTGTTTTACAGTGATTCCATTTGTCATGCTTGGTGCAACAAGTAACAACGCGGACAGGAATTGGCTCGATGCGCTTGCATCAATAGTCAGCTCGCCACCCGGAATTGCTCCGCGAGATTTCAAAACCATGGGGAGCGAGTAACGACCATCGTGTTCAATTGCAATTCCAAGATCTTCTAAAGCTTTAATTACCGGCCCGAGCGGACGTTCGTAACTTCGTGGATCTCCATCGAATTCGATATCGCCTTCGGCAAGTGCAGCAAGTGGTGGTAGAAAGCGCATCACGGTTCCGGCATTACCAACGTCTATTCTCGCCGGACCCTTTAATTGTGCTGGTGTAACAACCCAGAAATCACCGTTGCTATCGCTGCCATTTTCAATACCTACGCCCATGGCCATAAGGCCAGCCGACATGAGTTCTGAGTCACGGGATACAAGTGGTCTGCGCAAAGTTGAAGGCGAAGTTGCTTGTGCTGCAAGAATTAGTGCGCGGTTGGTTACCGATTTAGAACCTGGGATTGTGACTATTGCGTCGACCGGTTTCTTCCCGCGAAAAGGCGCGGGCCAGAGCGGGTGCGATGAAGTCATGGCCCAATCTTACCTCGCTAGAATCGAGGTATGTGCGGCAGATATGCGATGGCCCAGAGCCAAGAGGAGATTGTCGCCTTCTTCGACCTAAAAAATAATGATACAAATCCAACGTTGCCCCTCAATTGGAATATTGCACCGACCAATGAGATTTACATTGTTAAAGAGAGCGCTGAAGAACCTCGACATTTAGCGACAGCATCATGGGGTTTGATCGCTCCATGGCAGAAGAATTCAATCGATGCACGTGCAGGTCAGTCACATGCCATCAATGCCCGAAGTGAATCTATTCATGAGAAGCCAACTTTTAGAGATGCATTTCGTGCATCGCGTTGTCTAATTCCTGCCACTGGTTATTACGAATGGGCGACTTCTTTAGGAAAGTTTCCACCAAAGCAACCGTTTTACATCACCAGCCAAAATGGTGCCCCACTATCTATTGCCGGTATTTGCAGCATATGGAGAAGTGAAAAAGGTGAGTTAATTCAGAGCGCTTCTATTATTACTCGCGAAGCAGTTGATGAGCTTGCAACAATCCATAGCCGAATGCCTGTCTTTATCTCGCGAGATCGTTGGGACGAATGGTTGAATCCTGACAATCGAGAAATCGAAAAACTTCAGGCTCTTATGGTCTCCAATAATCCAGCTGGTGGATTAATTACACGTCCGGTTGCGCCCCGAGTCAATCTTGTTGCAAACAACGGGCCAGAGCTGCTCGACTCATTCGATCTTGGGGAACCTCAGACACTTTTCTAAGAATTCACGCTCGTTCTCAAGGTGAGAAGCGCAATACCCCGCGCTAGGATGACAGCAATGACTTCGAAGGATTTAGTACTCGAGAGCGCGGCCGATCGCACCATTCGGTTCGAGCGAGATGCCCTTGCCTTCACAGACCAGTTATATGCAGCTGCACTTCGATATACAAGAAATCCAGAAGATGCGCGCGATTTAGTTCAGGACACTTACCTCAAAGCATTCACTTCATTTCATCAATTTGAAGAAGGTACAAATCTTCGCGCTTGGCTTTATCGAGTACTGACCACTACTTTTATTAATACCTATCGCAAAGATCAGCGCCGCCCGCAAATTGCACAAGCAGAGTTAGAAGATTGGCAAGTCGCGAATGCGCAATCACATACAAGCGATCTTGGAAAATCTGCTGAAGTTGAAGCTTTAGAAAACCTCCCGGATAGCGATATTAAGCGCGCGCTACAAGAGATTCCAGAAGATTTTCGAATGGTCGTCTATCTTGCAGACGTTGAAGGGTTTTCGTATAAAGAGATTGCTGAAATCGTTGGCGTTCCAGGCGGAACTGTAATGTCACGCCTTCACCGCGGGCGTAAGCAACTTCGCGAAAAACTTGCTGATTATGCAAAAGAGCTCGGATACTCAGTCGAAACTTCGAAAAAAGGTGTTGCTGCGGCAGCAAAAGCGAAGGAGGACAAGCAATGAGCTTTATTGAAATCCATTGCGGTGATGTTCTCTCATCCGTTGTATTTATCATCGAAGGCGAACTAGATCAGTTGCCGCAGCGTTCAGCTATTGAAGATCACATTAGCTCTTGTCTTCCTTGCACATTGGAAATTGAGCACGAACGTGCGATGCATGATTTATTGCAAGATGCTCTACGTCGCACGTGCAACGAGCAGGCTCCGCAAGATTTGCATCAAGCAATTCATCGCCAATTACGTGCGCAAATGGCTGGTAGCACCGAAGTTGTTACACAGTTCAGCATGACTGAAATATCTATTGAAATAGATGAATTTGGAAATGTTGAACACCGAGAAATTCAGATTGAACAGACTCATATCCAGCACTTTATTGATGTCGATCCAGATAACGATAATAAGTAATTATGAAGCCAAATGAGGAAGTATTGGGAGCCGTTGGGTTCTCAGTAATGACTGTACGACCTGGAGATACCGCCGTTGCGATGGGACTTTCTGAGCTCCCAATAGTTGCTACCTCCCACTTGTTACATGCGATGGAGAGCGCAACAATTGCGGCGCTAAGCGAATATCTAGACAATGGGGAGACAACATTTCTCATTTCTACCTCAATTGAATTACTGGCCTCTGCGCAAGTCGGAGATGAACTACGTGCAAATGCGCGATGCATCAACATTGAAGGAAGAGAAATAACTTTTGAGTGCGATATTTATCAAGACGATCGACATATTGCTCAAGCTGAAATTAAAAGAGCGACAGTGGAGCGAGTAACTTTCCTCGCACGCACCGCCGCTCAAGAACTCTTGAGGAGTTCTAACTCTTAATCTAAGAGATTACGCCTTCTTGGTCTCCCAGAAGATTGCTGCAATTTCGTCAATCTTTGCAATCAATGAATCTGCAACTGCAACATCTTGTGTGCCCTTTGTTCCAGCAGCACCAGCAAGCTTTGTTGCATCATTAAAAAGTGTGTGAAGTTGTGGGTACTTCTCAAAGTGTGGTGCCTTGAAGTAGTCAGTCCATAGCACCCAGAGATGCTCCTTGACTGCGTGTGATCGCTCTTCTTTGATTGCAACTGAGCGAGAACGGAAATCTGCATCAGCGTTAGCTGCATACTTTTCCATGCATGCCTTAACAGAGAGCGCTTCAATGCGAGCTTGTGCTGGGTCATAAACTCCACAAGGGAGATCGCAGTGAGCAAGAACTGTTGTCTTTGGTGCCAATAATGTTTTTAGTAGGTTTCTCATGGGGAGAGATTACTGCAGGTTAGACTTGAGCGCATGAGTAGGAAATTTAGGACCATTCTCGTTGAGGGAGACTCCATGCTGCCGACCTATGCGTCGGGGGATTGGTTGATGGCCAAGTGGGATGGCTTTGTAC
>WLNN01000126.1 GCA_009699765.1 Actinomycetota bacterium | reverse complement strand
TTGAAAATCAAGAAGATTTACAGAAATATCCGCGAACTCCCGAGAGAGACATCGAACTTGCAGCGCGGTACGGAGTTACTCATCTTTGGCTTCCACGCCAGGAAGAGATTTATCCAGTGGGATTTAAGCGATTAACTGCCGGACCAATTTCAAAACTATATGAAGGTATATCACGTCCGGGTCACTTTGACGGCGTTGTTACTGTGGTGCGTAGATTATTTGATTTGGCAAAGCCGAAAGTAGCGATTTTTGGGGAGAAAGATTTTCAGCAACTAACTCTCATTAAAGAGATAGCAGCAGATATAAAAATAATTGCAGCTCCGACTATCCGAGAAGCTGATGGTCTGGCAATGTCATCTCGCAATGTTCGTTTAACCGAAGAGGGAAGAGTTGCAGCAGCGATTATTTCTAAAGCTCTTCGAGAATCAAAAAACCAAGCAGAGTTGAGATCCATCCTTTCTGGCGAACCAGCCCTCACTATTGATTACGCCGATTACATTGATGAAAAAACCTTCCTAGCCCCGAATGAATCAACAGAATTCACGCGTGCGATAGTTGCTGGCTGGATTAATGGTGTGCGTTTGCTCGACAATATGTCTGTGAAGAGCGAGCAAAACTAATGAAGCTACTTGCCCCTGCTCCGGGATGGACCGCAACAGCAGATGTGATTGTCGTGGGTTCAGGCATTGCTGGTTTAACGACAGCGCTGCAATGCCGGACATACGGTTTATCAGTACTACTTGTTACTAAAGCTCGAGTCGATGAAGGATCAACAAAATGGGCACAAGGCGGAATCGCTGCCGCACTTGGCGAAGGAGATACTCCGGAAGAGCATTTAAAGGACACTTTAGATGCAGGTGCCGGACTCTGTGATGTAAGTGCGGTTCGAATTCTTGTTACAGAAGGTCCAGAAGCTGTTCGTAAATTAATTGAACGCGGTGCGAAGTTTGATACCGAAGCATCGGGTGAGATCTCACTTACTCGCGAAGGCGGCCATCACCGTAATCGAATAATTCATGCCGGTGGAGATGCGACTGGTGCAGAAGTCTCCAGAGCGTTACTCGCTGCTGTTACGCAAGATCCAGAGATTGAAGTAGTAGAACATGCACTCGTCTTAGATGCACTTAAAGATGCTGACGGTGAAGTTTGTGGAGTCACTCTCCACGTAATCGGTGCAGGCAGTCGTGATGGTGTCGGACGTGCACTTGGAAAAGCGGTTGTGCTTGCAACTGGTGGCCTTGGACAAGTATTTGCGCAGACAACTAATCCATCCGTTTCAACTGGAGATGGAGTAGCACTCGCACTTCGCGCCGGTGCAAAAGTTTCTGATGTTGAGTTTATTCAATTCCACCCAACTGTTTTATGGCTTGGTGATAAATCACAAGGACAGCAACCGCTCATAAGTGAAGCTGTTCGCGGTGAGGGTGCATATCTTCTAGATAATGATGGCAATCGTTTTATGCATGGCGTTCATCCCATGGGCGAACTCGCACCGCGAGATGTGGTTGCAATTGCGAGCATGCGTGTAATGAATCAAACTGGCGCGCATCACGTCTGGCTCGATGTTCGCCATATTGAGGGATTTGAAAAACGCTTTCCAACAATTTATGCCTCATGCAAAGCAAACAACATCGATCCCATGGTTGATTTGATTCCCGTCGCACCGGCTTCGCACTACGCATCCGGAGGCGTCCGAGTTGATCTCAATGGCCGTACAAGCGTAGCTGGGCTCTATGCATGCGGAGAAACAGCTTGTTCAGGGGTCCATGGCGCAAACCGTTTGGCCTCTAATTCATTGCTCGAAGGGTTAGTTTTCAGCGCTCGTATTGCGGCAGACATTGCTGCACATACTCCAGAACCAGGAGCGCCAGTTGAAAATAGCTCACGTGAAATCTTGCTTGATCCAAAGGTACGTTTAGATTTACAGCAATCCATGAGTCGTGGTGCAGGTGTATTGCGTTCATCAGATTCTTTACTTAAGACTAGCGCTGATCTCACTCGCATTGAAGATCGTCGCAGCACTGAGCCGTGTGTTGAAGCATGGGAGGCTACAAATCTCTTCCAATTAGCGCAGGCGATATTAAAAGCTGCACTTATTCGCCAAGAGACTCGTGGGTCGCACTGGCGTGAAGATTTTCCAGAAACAAGCAATCTATGGCAGAAGCGAATTGTTCAACAGCTCGATCAAAGCGGTACTTGGACAACTGGTTATCAGGAGGTTAGCGATAAATGATTGATTACGACTTAATTAAACGCGCCATCGCCGAAGATCTAGCTGGCGGTGCTGATATCACTTCAACATCAACAATTTCTGATAGCGCAATCAGTACCGCTGATTTTGTCTCACGAAGCTCAGGTGTCCTTGCAGGAATAGAGATGGTCAAGGCGGTTCTTGAAGAAGTTGGGCTCACAGATATAAATGTGAAGAAGAGCGACGGATCAGCAATTGTGGCAGGTGATGTTTTGCTTACCGTAAAAGGAAATACGCGAGCAATCTTGTTGGCAGAGCGCACTGCACTAAATTTTGTTGGACACCTCAGTGGTATAGCTAGTGAAACCGCGATGTGGGTTGCAGAACTCAAAGGGACCAATTGCTTAGTAAGAGATACTCGCAAGACCACTCCCGGATACCGAGTACTCGAAAAATATGCGGTCCGCATGGGTGGTGGAACAAATCATCGAATGTCTCTATCTGATGCTGCACTTATTAAAGACAATCACATCGCAGCCGCCGGGGGAGTTTCACAAGCATTCTCAGCGGTACGCAATGCTTATCCAACAGCTGCTATCGAAATTGAAGTGGATACTCTTGATCAGCTTCGTGAAGTCCTACCCCTGAGCCCGGACTTGGTATTGCTAGACAATATGAGCCCTTCGCTCTGTGCCCAAGCGGTCACAATTGTTTCAGGCGCGACCAAATTAGAAGCATCTGGTGGAATCACTCTAAAGAATGCAAAAGCCTATGCGGATTCGGGCGTTGATTACATTGCAATTGGTGCGCTAACGCATAGCGCTCCTGTACTGGACATTGGTTTAGATCTGAGAGCGGAGTAGAAAATGCTATTAACTGTCGATGTTGGAAATACAAATACAGTACTCGGAATCTTTGATGGCGAAGAGCTTATTAAGTCATGGCGCGTGAAGACAGATCCACGATCAACATCTGATGAGTTGTGGTTGCAATTTAACGCTCTCGTCGCTGGTTACCAACTGACTGGACTTTCTATATGTTCGACAGTGCCGGCTACCTTGCGCGAAATTCGCACTATGATTGCAGCATACTTTTCAGAGTTGCCCACAACAATTGTTGAACCAGGAACAAAAACTGGCGTGCAACTTCTAGTTGATAACCCTAAAGAAATTGGCGCAGACCGAATCGTTAATACATTAGCAGCGCATACTTTGTATGGTGGCCCGGCAATCGTTGTTGATTTTGGTACATCAACTAATCTTGATGTTGTTTCTCCCAAAGGCGAATTTTTGGGTGGAGCTCTCGCACCCGGAATAGAAATTTCTGTTGATGCACTAGCCGCCCGCGCGGCTCAATTGCGCAAAGTCGAACTTATTCGCCCGAAGAGCGTAATTGGCAAGAACACTGTTGAAGCTCTTCAATCTGGCACAATCTTTGGATTTGCTGGTCAGGTTGATGGTCTTGTAGATCGAATCACCGCTGAATTAGCTCTCGAATATGACGATGCCCCAACAGTGATTGCTACCGGTGGTCTCGCACCTCTGATAATTGGAGTTGCTGAAACTATTGATGAATATGAGCCTGATTTAACTCTTATTGGCCTTCGCCTAATTTTTGAGAAGAATCAGTAAAGACCAAAGGTAGAATCCACTCACTATGACGACTGAAAATAACGCTTCCGGAGCAACGCCAATCGAAGACGACCTTCCAGAGCAGCTCCGAATTCGCCGCGAGAAGCGCGCAGGTTTAATCGAGCGTGGAATTGAGCCATACCCAGTCGCAGTTAGCCGCACTAAATCGCTAAAGGATATTCGCGAAAAGTATGTTGGCCTTGAAATCGATGTGGCTACTGGAGATATCGAATCGCTTACCGGTCGAATTATTTTTAAGCGCGATACCGGCAAACTCTGTTTCGCAACTTTGCGTGAGG
>WLNN01000125.1 GCA_009699765.1 Actinomycetota bacterium | reverse complement strand
GAGTCACGTATGCATCGGCTGGTTGAGATACAGGAGCAGCCGGTGCGATTGGAGCTGGTGCAGCAACAGGTGCAGCTTGAACTGGAGCCGGAGGAGGTGTTACCGGAGCTGCAACTACTGGAGCTGCAACTACAGGAGCTGCAACTACTGGAGCCGGAGGAGGTGTGACTGGAGCAGGGCTAGCAGCACCTGCAGAGGATCCAATCAGAGCAAGACGCGCACCTACTGGAACAGTTGTATCTACTGGAACATCAATTGCTAGGAGAACACCAGCAACAGGTGATGGGATTTCGGTATCGACTTTATCTGTTGATACCTCAAGCAACGCTTCATCAACGGCCACGTTGTCACCAACATTTTTAAGCCAACGCGTGACAGTTCCTTCGCTCACTGATTCTCCGAGAGCAGGCATTGTGATAACTGTTCCTGATGATGCGCTTTGCGCAGGCGCAGCAACTGGTGAAGCTACTGGCGCAGCAACGGGTGGTGGTGTTTGAACAACAGGAGTAACTGGTGCAGGAACGTCAACTGGTGCTGGGGCGACAGGTGTAGGTGCTGCACTACCTGCAGAATCTGCGATCACGGCGAGCTCTGCTCCAACCGGGACTGTTTGATCTACGCCAACAACAATCTTCTGTAAAATGCCTGCGACAGGTGATGGAATCTCTGTATCAACTTTATCTGTGGAAACTTCTAGGAGTGGTTCGTCAACTGCGATGTGATCGCCTTCGGCTTTGAGCCAACGCGTAACAGTTCCTTCACTAACAGACTCACCAAGTGCTGGCATCGTTACTGAAAATGTCATGTTGATTCTCTCCTATTAACCGTGTGCGTGAAGTGGCTTGCCAGCGAGGGCCATATGAGCCTCACCCATCGCCTCGGACATTGTTGGGTGTGCATGAACGAGAGGAGCCACATCATCTGCAGTTGCCTCCCAATTGAAGATGAGTTGAGCTTCTGCTAGAAGTTCTCCCACTCGAGCGCCGACCATATGGATTCCTAAAACTGGACCATTTTTCTGCGCAACTAACTTGATGGAACCTGCTGTCTTAAGAATCTGAGCTTTTCCATTACCGGCAAGGTTGTAATCAACTTCTACAACGTCATAGCCACGTTCCTTTGCAATCTTTGTTGAGAGGCCGACAGATGCAACTTCTGGTTCTGAATATGTAACGCGAGGAACGCCGTCGTAATTGATGGGACGAGGATTAAGTCCAGCGATAGTTTCTGCAACCAGGATTCCTTCTTGGAAACCAACATGTGCCAGTTGAAGAGTTGGAATGATGTCACCTACTGCAAAGATTCCAGGGACATTTGTGCGGCAGTGATCATCAACTAATACATAACCACGGTCCATTGCGATTCCCGCCTCTTGATAACCGATTCCATCAGTTACAGGTCCCCGGCCGATTGAAACCAGAAGTACATCAGCAGAGAATTCGCGACCATCTTCAAGTGTGACGGTGACAGAATCCTTATTAACTTTATGAGATTTAAATTTGATTCCAAGCTCAAAATTTATTCCGCGCTTACGGAATGCTCGCTCCAGCAATTTTGAAGAAGATTCATCCTCTAATGGAACGAGATGATTTAATCCTTCGATGATTGTGACATCAACGCCGAATGACTTCCAAACCGAGGCGAATTCACAGCCGATTACTCCACCGCCGAGAACGATTGCACTCTTTGGGATGTAATCAAGCTTTGTACCGTGATCAGAAGTGATTACGCGATCGCCATCGATATCTAGTCCTGGAATTGTCTTCGCGTAAGAACCCGTTGCGAGGATTACATTTTTGCCGGTGTATTGCTGACCATTTACTTCTACAGTGTTGTTATTAACTAGGCGACCCTTACCTTCAATAAAAGTTACTTGGCGCAATTTAATGAGGCCTTGAAGTCCTTTGTAGAGTCCGGCGATAACGCCATCCTTATAAGAATTAACTCCAGCGATATCAATAGAGTTGAGGGTGGCATTGACCCCAAAGAGATGAGATTCCCGAGCGCTATCGGCAACTTCGCCAGCATGTAGCAAAGCTTTAGTCGGAATACATCCGCGGTGAAGGCAAGTCCCGCCAACTTTATCTTGCTCGATGAGTGCGACGGTTAATCCCAATTGGGCTCCGCGCAAAGCTGCGGCGTATCCGCCACTACCTCCACCAAGAATGACAAGATCAAAATTGGACATTGAGCAACTCCTTCAAACCTTCACGCTGCGGGAAAGACCCTTTATCTACTGAGTCATATCTTGCCAGCCTTACGCTTAGATGACTAACTCGCTGAGAGTATGACTGCTCACTTAGGCGAGATTATGACTTTGCCGCTAAGCCAATCTCAATAAGTGAGCGAAGAGCGACTCCCGTGCCTCCTACGGGGGTATAGCCGTGAGGCTCGCCCTCGTTATAGGCGGGACCGGCGATATCAAGATGGAGCCAAGGTAACTCATTGGCAATAAATTCCTTGAGGAATAGCCCCGCAACAAGCATTCCACCCATGCGCTCTCCAATATTGGCCATATCGGCGACAGGTGAATCCAAAGATGCTCGAAGTTCTATCGGCAATGGCATTGGCCAAAACGCCTCGCCACTAATTTTTGTTAGATCCATAAAATGGGAAGAGAACTCTTCATTATTGGTCATGACCGCACTCGTGCGAGTACCGAGTGCAACAACTTGAGCACCGGTCAGAGTTGCAACATCAATAATTCCGTCAAGATCGCCATCTTCTTGTGCCTTAACAAGAGCATCGGCAAGAACAAGACGTCCTTCGGCATCTGGATTCAAAACTTCAATAGTTTTTCCGCCATAAATTGTGATTACATCTGATGGACGAGTTGCTTGATCGCTCACCATATTTTCGGCCAAAGGCGCCCATGCATCGATTGCAGTAGGAGCTTTGAGAAGTGCAAGTGCAATAGTTGCTGCACAAACCGCGGCAGCGCCAGACATATCTGACTTCATCGCTTCCATGCCAAGTGCGGGCTTTAGAGCAAGCCCGCCGGTATCAAAGGTGATTCCTTTTCCAACAAAAGCGTACTTCTTTTCGGCTTTAACACCCTTAGGTGTGTAAGAAATGTTTAGCAAGCGCGGAGGGTTAGACGAGCCTTGTCCTACGCCGATAATTCCCCCGTAGCCCTTTGATTTTAATTGCGTATGCGTCATCACAGAAACTTTTAGACCAACTGCCGCGCCACCAGCAGCTTTAACTGCTTCAGAAATCATGGCGCAGAAAGACTCAGGTGTTAAATGACTTGGGGGAGTGTTAATGAGATCGCGAACGATGTGAGTGTATTTTGTAACAATTTCAGCGTGATGGGATAGAGCTTTCGCCTCGGCTCCATGAACAAGTGAGGAGTAAATCGAAATGTGCTTCAGTGGAGACTTCTGCGCACTCTTTGTAGAACCTCTAAATTGATCAAAGAGATAGTTTCCTAATCCAGCACCTTCTGCAACCGCTTTGACTGCTAGTGGAGTTGTTGCCGGAAGGGCGAAGGTCGCGCTGGAATTTCCCGCTAAGTGGCGAGCAGCGGCGCCGGCAGCGCGACGCAATGTTTCGTCGGGAAAAACGCTCTGCGATTTACCTAAACCAGTAAATACTAAAAGTCGTGTGGCCGTACCCGGAATGCGAATTACTTCGTCAGCTTTTCCTGTCGCACCAAGGTCATTGAGGGTAGCTACAAGAGCTTTGCTATCGAGGGCTAAATCTCCTGATTCGATCTGAAGCGAACCTTTACCTGATTTTATAGAGACGCCGATAACAAGGACATCGTCTTTGACGATTCCGTCAGAAATTTTTATTGACGACATGACTCTCCCTTAGTGTGAAACTTCGATGCTAACGCCGGGTAAGTGTAAGTTGTCCATGTGAAAAACTCACCATTGCAACAGAAGCATCTCGACCTCAACGCGAAGATGGCAGATTTTGGCGGCTGGCTCATGCCCATTGAGTACCCAGAATCAGGGGTGCTAGCCGAGCACGCAGCCGTCCGAGAACGAGTTGGGCTATTCGATGTCTCGCATCTTGGTAAGGCCAGCGTCAAAGGTCCGGGTGCCTTTGAGTTTCTCAATACCCAAGTGACAAATGACTTAGGCCGTATCGCCGATGGTCAAGCTCAGTACACGATGCTCTGCAATCCTGATGGTGGTGTTGTAGATGACTTGATCGTCTATCGGAATTCTGTAGAAGATTTCTT
>WLNN01000124.1 GCA_009699765.1 Actinomycetota bacterium | reverse complement strand
GTTGATGCAGATGCGATGTCTATGGGTGCCACCGCAGAACGTCTACATGATCGCTTCCCAACTCTCACAAAAGAGCGCGCGGATAAATACGCTTACCAATCACAGATGAAGACTGCAGCAGCATACGAAAAGGGATTGATTCAAAGAGATCTTATTCCGACTGCTGCACGTTCTGCTGATCTTGGTTGGACAATTATTTCAGCGGATGAAAGTCCGCGTCCAACCACAACACTTGAGGGACTAGCCGCACTCAAGACTCCGTTTCGTCCAAGTGGTCGCGTTACCGCTGGAAACTCATCTGGAATTAATGATGGCGCAACAATCGCACTCCTTGCCAGCGAAGATAAAGCGAAAGAGCTTGGATTAAGTATTAAGGCAAAGATGGTTACCTTCGCATTCTCTGGCGTTGAACCAGAGGTTATGGGATACGGTCCTGTTCCTTCAACCACGAAAGCGCTTGCTAAAGCTGGTCTGACAATTGCAGATATAGGCGCTTTCGAAATCAACGAAGCATTTGCAGTTCAAGTAATTGCTTTTCTAGAGCACTTTGGCATCGCCGATGATGATCCTCGAGTTAATCCGTACGGTGGAGCAATCGCCGTTGGCCACCCATTGGCATCTTCGGGCGTTCGCTTAATGATTAACTTGGCTCGCACCTTTGAAGCCCAACCAGATGTTCGTTATGGCATCACCACAATGTGTATTGGTCTAGGCATGGGTGGCACTGTAATTTGGGAGAACCCACACTTCAACGGAGGTAACAAGTAATGACTACTTCTCTCACACTTCCGGAAGGCGCACCTGAGGAAGTCGTCACAGTTGCAAAAGTTCGCGATATTGATTTAACGCCATTTGGTTTTAAAGGCACTCTTGCACTCATAACACTCGATAATGGACTTGATCACAATCGTCCAAATACTTTGGGCGCTCAATCATTGGCTTCACTAGACTCGGCGATAACCGAGGCAATCTCGCATTCACCAAGTGCAATCGCAATTACCGGAAAGCCATTTATTTTTGCAGCTGGTGCAGATTTGTCGGGTCTCTCATTTTTGACCGAGCGTAATCAATCACTCACAATTGGTAAATTGGGACATGACGTCTTTAGGCGTCTCGGTGAAATCGACCTTCCAACCTTCTCATTTATAAATGGGCTTGCTCTTGGTGGTGGATTAGAGATTGGGCTTCACTCTAAATACCGAACTCTCGCATCAACTGCTCTTACCGGCTTGCCAGAGGTATTTCTTGGCTTGGTTCCAGGATGGGGCGGAGCCACATTGCTTCCAAAACTCATCGGCCCAGAGCGCGCGGTTCAGGTAATAATTCTCAACGCTCTAAATAACAACACCATGCTAAAAGCAAAAGATGCACTTGCTCTTGGCGTAGTTGATGCCGTATTTGAACCAGCAGATTTTCTAGAGAAATCTGTCGGTTTTGCCGCATCAATTCTTGCTGGTAAAACAATGATAGAGCGCAAGGATTACAGCACTGATCCTGCTTGGGATTCAGCACTTGCAACAGGCAAAGCTGCCGCTTCTAAAAAATTTGGCGGCGCAGATATTGCTTCACCTCGCAGAGCACTTGAATTAATCGCAGCAGCACGTACAAATACCAACGGTGAAGGTTTTGATGCTGAAGACCAAGCCCTCGCAGATCTCGTAATGTCTGACCCTCTTCGTGCATCTCTATACGCCTTCAATTTGATTCAAAAGAAGCGCAAAAAGGTCGAAGGAGCCCCTAAATCAAACCTTGCACGTAAAGTTACAAAAGTTGGAGTAGTCGGTGCTGGCTTAATGGCTTCACAGCTCGCACTTCTCCTTGTACGTAATCTGAAGTGCCCTGTTGTCATGACAGATATCGATCAAGAGCGTGCAGATAAGGGCGTTGCATGGGTCCGCGCAGAGATTGCAAAGTTAGTTGAAAAGAAGCGAATGCACCCTGAAAGTGCAGCTCGACTTTCTGCACTCGTATCTGGCTCTGCAGATAAATCTGTTTATGCCGGTTGCGATTTTATTATTGAAGCCATCTTTGAAGAGTTGTCACTGAAACAAGAGCTCTTCAAGAATCTTGAACACATCGTCTCCCCTGAGTGCATCCTTGCTACAAATACTTCATCCCTTTCTGTCGAACGAATGAGCGAAGGCCTGAAAAACCCAGAGCGAGTAGTTGGTTTCCACTTCTTTAATCCAGTTGCAATCATGCCACTTCTAGAAGTAGCTCGTACTTCAAAGACTGATGATTCAACTACTGCAACAGCTGTTGAGGTTGGTAAAGCCCTCAAGAAGACAATGATCATCTGTAAGGATGCTCCGGGTTTTGTTGTTAATCGTTTGCTCACTCGATTTATGGGCGAGATTACGGATGCCGTTGATGAAGGCACTGATCCCGCAACTGCAGATAATGCAATGCGTTCAATCGGATTCCCAATGAGTCCATTCGAATTACTCGGCTTAGTTGGACCCGGAGTTGCGCTCCATGTATCTGAAACACTTCATGAAAATCTAGGTCCGCGCTATCGCATCTCACCAACGATGCAGGCAATGGTTAAAGAAGGCGTCCGCACTTTCTACATTAAGAATGAAGACGGTACTTATGGAGCCAATCCTGCAGCCTTAGCCCTTATTCATAAGGGAACGACTCCAAGCACTGCAGAGCAGGTTCGTGATCGCGCACTACGCGCACTCGCAGAGGAAGCTCGCATGATGCTCGATGAGGGCGTAGTTTCTTCTCCTGCGGAGATCGATTTATGCATGTTACTTGGAGCGGGATGGCCAATGCATCTCGGTGGAATCTTGCCGTTCTTAGATCGCGAGGGAATCAGCGAATCTGTGGGTGGTCAGCGCTTTCATTCTCCTGGAATTGCATCGGTTCTGAAGTAGAGCTCCACTCAACTATCTCGCGCGCAATCTTCTGAGCGGTAATTCCTAAATCTTCTAAGATTTCTGAGCGCTTAGAGTGCTCAATAAATTCAAGTGGAACGCCGATGCTATGAATTGCGATCTCTAGACGAGCATCTCGCAACATCTCTGAAAGAGTTGACGCAATACCGCCATGGCGAATTCCATCTTCAAGAACAACGATGCTCTTGTAACGGCGAGCCAAAGTGATGATGGATTCTGGCAATGGCTTAACCCAACGCGGATCGATAACCGTTACTCCAACACCTTCGCGGTATGCCTGCGATGCCGCTTCTACCGCCATTGCAGCCATCGCTCCGATGCTCACCAGCAGAACGTCAGCGCTTTCTCCACGGTAAAGAACATCAATTCCGTCACGACTTTCAAAGGCAGGGATATCTGCCTGGACTGCTCCCTTAGGGAAACGAATCAATGTTGGTCGATCATTTACTAATACTGCTTCCTGTAATGCTTGACGTAGTCGAGCACCATCTCGTGGAGCAGCAACTTCCAAAGTTGGAACGATTCCAGTCAGCGCCAAATCCCAAATGCCGTGGTGTGAAGGCCCATCATCTCCCGTAACGCCTGCACGATCGAGAATAAATGTAACGCCTGCCTTGTGAAGTGCAACATCGAGAAGTAGTTGTTCGAAAGCTCGATTAAGAAACGTTGAATAGACAGCCACATCTGGATGCAGTCCAGTAAATGCAAGCCCTGCCGCACTTGTTACCGCGTGCTGCTCAGCAATGCCTACATCGATTGTGCGCTCTGGAAACTCTCTTTGGAATTTATCTAAACCAGTTGGTCCAAGCATCGCAGCCGTGAGCGCCACTACATCACTGCGTGTGCGACCAACTTCTACAAGCTCTGATGCAAAAACATCGGTCCATGATGTCTTGCTCTGATTAACAGGTGCTCCGGTCTCAGGATCTACGATTCCAACGGCGTGAAATTTCTCCGCTTCATCAGCTAAAGCAGGGCTGTATCCGCGACCTTTTTCGGTAATCACATGAACCAGAACAGGTTCGCCAAATTCCTTTGCCTGCTCAAGTGCTCGATCCATTGCGGCAATGTCGTGCCCATCGATTGGACCGATGTACTTAAGTCCTAAATCTTCGAACATGCCCTGTGGCGCAACAATATCTTTAATGCCTTTTTTCATTCCGTGTAGAGTTTCAAATATAGGAGCACCAACTACCGGAGTCTTTTGCAAGACTTCCTTACCCCAATCAAGAAAACGTTCGTACCCTTGTGTCATTCGAAGAGTTGAAAGGTGCGCTGCTAATCCGCCAATGGTCGGCGAGTATGAGCGTTCATTAT
>WLNN01000123.1 GCA_009699765.1 Actinomycetota bacterium | reverse complement strand
ATGCACCTATAGTGCTCTCGCCACCCGGTTCAGGCAATAGGAGAGCGGTCGGTTGCTATCGCTTGAGAGAAAGTCCGGACAAGTGCAGCCATTGAAGTTGCTCCAGGGTCGATATGGCCAACACTTCTCTGGCCTTGGTAGCTACCCCTCCCTTTTCTTGCCTCCATTTGCGCCGTTGCAGCGCACCCAAATTCTGCGGCGTAATGCGCTTTTGAGAAAGCTTGAAGTAGATCATCTGAGTTCTTAACGCTAACAACTAAAGAGCTCACTGCGGGCTCTAACGCATCGACTAAAGTTTTATCGCCAGGCTTAACACCACCAAGTTCCATGATTCCCTGAAGGCCAGAAGTAAATGCATCAGTTATTACTGCAAGATCAGCGCTTGATTTATTTGCCGTAATATCACTAAGACGGAGAAAAAATGTGCCATAGAGTGCTCCACTTGCTCCTCCTACTGAATTAATAATTGTCATTCCGACAAACTCAAAAAAGTCTCCTAATTCTTCATGGTGAGATGACTTAAATTCTTCCAGAAGGGTTCTTGCTCCAGTTGAAATATTTGAACCATGTTCACCATCACCTACTGCGGCATCTAGTTCATTGAGATAATCCTCTAGACCGATTACTGCGTTGCAAAATTCCTTGAGCCAATCTTGAGCGATTGGCACATTTATCTCTTTTGTCATGACTATCGACCCCATCTCAAACTTGGCGTATTTATTGGAGAATCGTAGAGTTCAAGTAATTCTTCATCTGCTATCAAGAAGGTAGCGATAACTCCAAATGAGTCCAATGAAGTAATTAAATTTCCTACCAATGTGCGAACAGCTAATGTTCCATTACTTTCTAACTTCTTTTGAATAATTCCGGAAAGTGTATAAAGCTCGATTGAAGGAGTTGAGCCCAATCCGCTAAGAAGGACAATTAGCCGCTTATTCGAGGCAAAATCGAGTTCTAGCGCAGGTTGCTTAATCAGGATGTCTGCGATGTCATCTGCTGAAACCATTTTTGATCGTAGGTGCCCGCGGTCACCGCCAATCCCCGTTCCGATATCAAACTCATCTTCTGGCATTTCAAAGATGGGCCGCCCGAGTTTTGGTGTCGTGCAAGAATTAAAAGCGATACCAAAAGATCGAGAGTTGGCTATTACCTTTTTTGCAATGGCTGTAACTTGAGATAAATTATCACCACGTTCGGCTGCTGCACCAGCAATCTTCTCGACCAAAATTGTCGCGCCCAGCCCACGTCGCCGATCAAGCTGATCTGCTGGAAAGGAACAATCATCATTCACAACGACTTTAGAGATTTCAATTCCTTTGCGTTTCATGATTTCAGCTGAGAGTCCGAAATTCATAATCTCACCGCCGAAATTCTTGATTACATATAGAACTCCTCTTCCCATATTGGCTCTTTGTGTGGCCGCCATAATCTGTGCGGGCACAGGCGATGTAAATATTTCACCGGGGCAAGCCGCATCTAGACCGCCGAAGCCGACATAGCCGCTATGCATTGGCTCGCAGCCAGAACCTCCACCTGAAATAAGACCAACCTTTGGTTGTGAGGGGAGCGATCTTCGTTGAATTATGCGTGACTCCTGATTGAACTCAATCACCTCAGGGTGAGCGGCTTCGAGTCCAAGTAGGTACTCGGTCACCACAACTTCGGGCGCGTTCATTATTTTCTTAATCGAAGTTCCTCCATCCCGCCACGGCTTGAAAAATTCTTTTCAAGCCCCTCTTGACAACAAGGTTGATTCCCGTAGATTAGTGGTCTGAAGACCTGATGACAAGAACTTCTGACCTACAACGAATGGAGGAATACCAATGCAGGACAATGCTTTTGGTGCTGATTCCTCATTAAAAGTGGGTACCCAGATCCTGAAAATGAGCGGTATATCAAAGCGCTATCAGGGAGTTCAGGCACTTGATGCAGTCGAGCTAGATGTTCGGAGCGGCGAAATTCATGCCCTCCTGGGAGGCAATGGGGCCGGAAAATCAACCCTGCTGAAGATCCTTTCTGGGCTTACAAATCCAGATGAGGGAACGATAGTTTTCCAAGGTCAGAAGGTTGAAATCGATTCGCCTCGAAGTGCTCAGGAGATGGGCATTTCGATGATCCATCAAGAGCTTTCAATAATTCCTGATCTCAGCATTTTAGAAAATATTTTTCTCGGGCAAGAAAGTTTGATCACCCAACGCAAGAGCTGGACTCCTTGGGTAAATCGACGCGAGATGGCAAAGAAAGTCCGAAGCGTTGCTACTGAGTTTGGAATCACCGAAGAAGAGCTTTGGAGACCAGCCGGAGAATTTGGTGCGCTTAAAAAGCGAGCCGTTGAGATCGTTAAGGCTCTTGTTGTCCAGCCAAAGATTCTCATCCTCGATGAGCCAACCTCTGGACTTGAGGAGCACGAAAAAGAATTACTTTTCGGTCACATGCGCAGTTTGCAGCGCCTTGGCGTCGCTCTTATTTGGGTTACACATCACCTGGATGAAGTTTTTGGTCTTGCTAATACAGCAACGATTATGCGTGATGGTAGAAGCGTTGCAGAAACTTCGACAGAGGGACTAAATGTAGGAGATCTGATTTCGCTTATGTTCGGCTCTCAAGCAGCTGCGCTCATTGAACAACCACAAATTGGTAAGTCTGCGATCAAGAGCAACAGTGCGACTCGAGTCAAGACCCTAGAAGTTCTGGGCTTTAAGCGTGAAGGAGTTCTTAAAGATATCTCCTTCACTCTTTCCGAAGGCGAGATTCTAGGAATTGCTGGCTTGGCCGGTGCTGGTCGTACAGAGTTGATGCGAGCCCTCATAGGCATAGACAAACTCGATAGCGGGTCTGTCGTCATCTTTGGGCAATCAGAAAATATTGACCATCCACAGAAAGCCTATGACCTAGGTATAGCGATGGTTCCAGAGGATCGAAAGATCCTTGGCATCCTCTCTGAATTCTCAGTTGAAAAAAGCATCTCTATCTCGAAACTCGGCACGATTGAGAAAAGTGGTGTGCTAAATGCCAAGAAAGAGAAAGAACTGGCAGCTGACTACATTAAGAAGCTTTCAATTAAAACGCCAAATTCTCGCGAGAAGATTCGTAATCTCAGCGGAGGCAACCAGCAAAAAGTAATTATCTCTCGATGTTTGAATACAGATCCAAGAATCCTGATTTTTGATGAGCCAACACAAGGAATTGATATTGCTTCGAAGGTAGAGGTACATAAACTCATTAGAGAGCTGGCTGCTGAGGGAAAGTCCGTAATAGTCATTGCCTCTGAAATCAGCGAACTAATTCGACTGAGTGATCGCATCATCATTCTTCGTGAAGGATCCCTGGTAGGCGAGGTTGATTCTGTACCAGAACGAATCCAAAAAGATGGCTACGAAAATGTTGAGCAAGATATTTTGCATAAGAGTTCAAGGATCAAAGTATGAGAAATCAATCTAAAATCTCTAAACTCATCTCAATTGAAGGAATGGTTATTCTCGCTGCATTCGTTCTAATCTTCGTATTCTTCTCATTGAAGACGGACGTTTTCTTGATTCCTGACTCAATTCGTTATTACATAAATGAAGCCGTCCCTATCTTTATTATCACTGCTGGATTAACTCTTGTGATTGTCGCCGGTGGAATTGATCTATCAATCGGTTCAGTCGTCGGATTGAGCGCAGGTACATCGCTGATGGTTTCAATGTGGGGCTGGCCTGTTTGGCTAGCTGTACTAGTCGGAATTTTGACTGGACTAGCATTTGGACTTCTCAACGCTGTAGTCATTACGATATTTAAGGTTAATGACTTTATTGTCACCTTAGGAACTCTTAATATCGCAGCAGGAGCGCTCACTGTAATCACAGATCATGTTCAGTTGATCGGTACGCAAGATCCCAATTTCCAAAGGATCGCTGATATGAGCTTCTTAGGTCTCACCAGTCCAATTTGGATTGCTCTTATAATCGCGATTGTCCTTGAGTTGCTTCTACTGAAGTCATCTTTTGGTCGCAGAATCTATGCCACAGGTATCGGCGAAGTCCCAGCATTAATCTCTGGAGTTAATACTCAGAAAACTAAATTCGGTGCGTATCTAATCTCCGGCGGTTTAGCTGGCTTCGCAGGTGTAATGCTCGCATCGCACTTAAATTCAGTGCAGTCGGGCTTAGCTGGAGGTTACGAACTTACAGCTATAGCAGGTGCGGTGCTTGGGGGAGTTTCACTTGCGGGGGGCCGAGGCAGTATTTGGCGAGCAGTTATTGGAGTTCTCTTCCTCACCACCCTAAATCAAGGCCTATTACTGATGGGAATTGATCCACTTAT
>WLNN01000122.1 GCA_009699765.1 Actinomycetota bacterium | reverse complement strand
TCTTACCTGCGATTGCCTTACGTGGACCCTTACGAGTACGAGCATTTGTATGTGTGCGCTGACCACGTACAGGAAGTCCCTTACGGTGACGAATACCTTGGTAGCTCTGAATTTCAACTTTACGACGGATGTCGCCAGCAATTTCGCGGCGAAGATCACCCTCGATTTTGTAGTTAGCTTCAATGTATTCACGAAGCTGGGCAAGTTCTGCTTCTTGCAGATCTTTAACGCGAGTATCTGGTGAAATACCAGTTGCCTTCAACGTTTCATGGGAACGAGTTAAACCCATTCCGAAAATATATGTGAGTGCAATCTCTACGCGCTTTTCACGCGGAAGATCGACACCGACTAGACGTGCCATTTAATCAACCATTCTGTATCCGGAGGTCCTCCGCAATGCTCCTCGATGTATTTATCGAGCCTCGGCCTACCGGTCCGGGGGTCCCAAGTATTTCTACTTGAGTCGCATCACGCGTACTTGTATTAACTTTTTGTCTAGCTATTAACTTTCGTTAATTAGCCTTGACGCTGCTTGTGACGAAGATTTTCGCAGATCACCATTACGCGACCCTTACGACGAATGACTTTGCACTTGTCGCAAATCTTCTTCACGCTTGGATTAACCTTCACGCGAGTTCCTTTTTTCTTTTAGAAGTTTCGAACCCTTTACTTGTAACGGTAAATGATTCGACCCTTGGTTAGGTCATATGGACTTAGCTCCACGATCACACGATCTGCTGGCAAGATACGAATGTAGTTCTTACGCATCTTTCCTGAAATATGAGCGAGGACTTTATGTCCATTTGTTAGTTCAACACGAAACATTGCATTAGGTAGCGCCTCAGAAACAGTGCCTTCGATTTCGATCGCACCATCTTTACTAGCCAAGAACACACCCAATTTCTGAATCAGAATTAAACGAACACGGTTCAGCCCAGCCTAAAATCTTGCGATTTCGAGCTGAACAGAAGGGACATTCTATGGGAGACCCCCCTTATAAGGGAAATCCAGTAATTTGCATACCCTTGAGCGCAGCCGACACGCCGAAATACGCCTGGAGAGAGCAGCCTTCCTAGCTCAATAAATCTGAAATTTGAAGGCCTAAGCGGCCTAGGTTTTCGCCTCCGCCATCGATTGCCGTCAGGACAAAAGGCTTTCCATCGGGGCAGATCACATATGAATTTTCAAAGTGGGCCCCACGCGATGAATCGGTTGAGACCACAGTCCAATCATCTCCAAGAACCTTAGTCTTCTCGGTGCCGCGGGTAATCATTGGTTCGATCGCTAGCGCTAAGCCTTGCTCAATTTTTGGACCAAATCCTTTGCGGCCAAAGTTAAGGACATGAGGCTCTTGGTGCATCTCGGTGCCTATGCCGTGACCACCGTACTCACGCAAAATTCCGTACTTTCCTTGTGAGTTGATGTATTGCTCGATTGCATTTCCAATATCAGATAGTCGGGCGTTCTCAGCTCCTGCTGCAATGCCGCGCCACATGGACTCTTCGCAAACATCCATCATCTTCTGATCTTCTGGATCAACTGCGCCAAGTCCGATAGAGAATGCTGCATCCCCGTGCCATCCCTCGATAATTGCACCGCAATCGATTGATACAACATCTCCGTCATTCAAAATTCTTGGGCCAGGAATACCGTGAACAATTTCTTCATTAACTGAGACACAAATTGTCTTTGGATAACCGTGATAACCGAGGAAGTTTGATGTACCGCCACCGCGCTTGATATTTGCGGAAGCGATTGCATCTAGGGCATCTGTAGTCATGCCAACTTTTATATTTTCACGAAGTACTTGAAGTGTCTGTCCAACTAGCAAACCTGCGCGGCGCATAACCTTGAGTTGATCAAGGTTCTTTATTTGAATTGCCATTGTTATCTCGCGGACTAATTATGCTTTTACACGTGAGAGCGCTGTTGTTGCGCGCTCTGTAATCTCATGAATTTCACCATCAGCATCAATAGTGATAAGAAGTCCTTCGGTGCGATAGAAGTGAATAATCGGCGCCGTCTGCTCTTCATATACATCGAGACGCTTTGCAATTACTTCAGCCTTATCGTCTTCACGCTGGTAAAGCTCTCCCCCGCATGATGCACAGAGTGATGCATCAGGAGTTGCAGGAAGGCCACATCCACGACAGGTACGACGTGATGAGAGTCGGCCAATGATTAATTCGTTTGGAATTGAAAGTTCTAGCACTGCATCTAAAGGAGTGCGCTTTTCCGCAAGAATTGCGCGGAGAACTTCAGCTTGAGCTACATTGCGCGGAAATCCATCGAGCAAGAATCCATTCGCTGCATCTTCCCAAGTAAGGCGATCTTTGACCATTGCATTTGTAACTGCATCTGGGACGAGCTGACCAGAATCCATAAATGTCTTTGCTTCTTGACCCAAGGAAGTGTTCTCCTTGAGATTCGCACGGAAAATGTCTCCAGTAGAAATATGTGGAACACCGTAGTGCGCAGCGAGGAATTGAGCTTGCGTTCCTTTCCCTGCACCTGGCGGTCCAACCAGGACGAGGCGCATTACTTCAGGAAGCCTTCGTATGAACGCTGCTGCAACTGTGACTCGATCTGCTTTGCAGTATCAAGACCCACACCAACGACGATGAGGATTGCAGTTCCACCGAATGGGAAATTCTGAGAGGCTCCAAAAGCGACAAGTGCGATGATTGGAATAATCGCAACAAGTGCAAGATAGAGCGAACCTGGAGCAGTAATACGTGAAAGAACGTATGTGAGGTACTCAGAGGTTGGACGACCTGCACGAATACCAGGAATAAATCCGCCGTACTTCTTCATATTATCTGCAACTTCATCAGGGTTAAATGTGATTGCAACATAGAAGTATGTGAAGAAGATGATCAACGCAGAATAAATCGCGATATAAATTGGGTGGTCACCCTTTACCAAGTTACGTGAAATCCAGACAGCCCAAGCAGCTTGGCTATTTGTAAAATTCACAATCAGAGAAGGGATATACAAGAGTGAAGATGCGAAGATAACCGGAATAACACCAGCTTGGTTAACCTTGATAGGAATATAAGTTGATGTTCCTCCGTAAGCCTGACGTCCAACCATGCGCTTTGCATATTGAACCGGAATACGACGCTGTGCCTGCTCAACGAAAACAACTGCAGCGACAACTGCAAAGCCCATGAGAAGCACGAAGATAAAGACTGGAAGACCCTTTGAAACCTTGATTGCCCACAACTGACCAGGGAATCCAGCTGCAATAGATGTGAAGATCAAGATAGACATACCGTTACCGACGCCACGATCTGTAATGAGCTCACCGAGCCACATGATTACAGATGTTCCAGCTGTCATAACAACGATCATTGTCACAATTCGCTGCCATGAAGCATCAGGAATGATTGCCAGATTACAACCTGAAATCAAACGACCCGGTGTGCGAGCAACTGCAACAAGTCCAGTTGACTGCAAGACTGCAAGGCCGATTGTTAAGTAACGAGTGTATTGAGTAAGAGTTGCCTGACCTGACTGTCCCTCTGCCTTAAGTGTTTCAAAGCGAGGAATAACAACTGTGAGCAACTGAATAATAATTGAGCTGGTGATGTAAGGCATGATGCCGAGCGCGAATACTGAGAGCTGCAATAGCGCTCCACCAGAGAATAAGTTGATTAGACCAAAGAGGCCAGAACTTTCTGCTGTAGCAAGACATTCCTTAACGTTGGTATATGAAACACCAGGGGTTGGAACAACTGAACCAAAGCGAAAAAGCGCCATGATTGAGAGGGTGAAGAAGATTTTCTTTCGAAGTTCTGGCGTCTTAAACGCCATTCCAAATGCACTAAGCATCAACCTTCTCCACTCTCTTAATCGTTAAAACTAACTTTATTTCTTATCAAGATTTACTTATTAAAGTGTTGCTGTTGATCCGCCAGCTGCTGCAATCTTTTCGATTGCTGAAGCTGAGAATGCATGTGCTGTAACAGTTACCTTGACAGCGATATCGCCATTTCCGAGAACCTTTACAGGCAATGAATCGCGAACTGCGCCCTTTGCAATGAGATCAGCAACTGTTACATCGCCACCCTTTGGAAAGAGTGCGTTGATTGTTGAGACGTTAACCGCCTGGTATTCAACGCGTGCTGGGTTCTTAAATCCACGAAGCTTTGGAAGACGCATTACTAGTGGAAGCTGACCACCCTCAAAACCCGGACGAACCGTGTTACGAGCGTGAGTTCCCTTACCGCCACGACCTGCAGTCTTACCCTTTGATGCCTCACCGCGACCCTTACGAGTCTTAGCTTTCTTAGCACCTGGAGCTGGACGAAGATGATGAAGTTT
>WLNN01000121.1 GCA_009699765.1 Actinomycetota bacterium | reverse complement strand
GTGTGACGCCTGCAGTTGCAACGATGATGTTCTGTGACATTCTCGTGGCCCTTTCACTAGATCTATTTACTTCACTGGTTGGTGAAGAGGGATAAGAATAAAGGATGGGGGCTATTTGGTGCAAGGCAATTAATTCGGGCTAATTGCCGTAAGGGAGAGGCAATTAATTCGGGCTAATTGCAGCCTACATAAGCGTGGATTCCGCCAAAAAGCGCGAAGCCTGACCCCTATAGGTGATGTGAAGATCTGCCTTTGCACGCGTCATTCCCACATAGAACAAGCGTCGTTCCTCGGCAATAACGGCATCAGTCAGTGTTGAGCCTGAATTAGATAGCGGCAGTATGCCTTCTGAGGCGCCGATCAGATAAACGCGCTCCCATTCCAGACCCTTAGCTGCATGCAAAGTAGCGAGAGTGATGACCGGCATCGTTGGTGGATTGTTCTGCTGAACTCGATCTTCTACTTCACGTAGATATCCGCGCAGCGTTTGCGGTGTGAAATTTGGATTTTCCTCAAGTTCGCGACCGAGGTGTAACAAAGCTGCAATTCCATCGATTGATTCGCCAGTTAAAAATGGTTGTGCAATTGAGCGAAGCTCATCGATCCAAGAATTATCTTCAGCTGGAATAACTGATGCTTGGCGAACCTGCTTTAAGAATTCGCGTACATCGGTGCGTTCAAAGAATCTCTCAGTATTACGCACTTGATATGGAATCTTCTGGTTATTCATCGCACGCTCAACTGCCGACAACTGGCTATTCGTGCGAGCTAAGACTGCAATCTCTTGCGGTTGAACTCCACTTGTAAGAAGCGCTGTGATTTCATCAAGTATTCCGGAGATCTCCGACTGCTCATCTTTAAAGCCCTGCACTGTTGGTTTGCTTCCATGGCTATTGTGCGCAACCAACTCTTGACCCATCGAACCGACCCGCAAAATAGAGTTTGCGGCAAATGTAATTTCAGGCGTTGATCGATATCCAGTACTAAGACGAATTACTTCTGCATCAGGAAAACGTTGGGTGAAGGTATTGAGGAAAACGGGAGTTGCACCGGCGAATGAATAAATCGTCTGGGCAGGATCTCCAACGACACAGATATCGGTACGAGTTCCAAGCCAGGCGTTGATTAACCGCTGCTGAACTGGAGATACGTCCTGATATTCATCAACGGTGAAATAGCGATATTGATTTTGAACGCGTTCGCGAACATCACGCTCTTCTTCAAGCATTGCCGCAGTCAGCAATAAAACATCTTCAAAATCGATTGCAAGTTCTTGTTTCTTAATTGATTCGTAAGCGGTATATAACTGAACAAGGTGCTCAGCATTTAGGCGAGGCTTTGTAAGGCGTTGTGAAATCTCATTTATGAAGTCTTCAGGTGCGACCTGCGAAACTTTTGCCCATTCGATCTCTGTCGCAATATCGCGCATTAGCTCACGGTTGTGGGTTGATATTTCACTAGTAAGCCCCGCACGTCTAACCGCCTCAGAGATAAAACTTCCCTTTGAGGTAATCAAATCGGGCGTGCGACCACCAAAAACCGTTGGCCAGAAGAAGAGCAATTGCTTTAATGCGGCTGAGTGGATGGTGCGTGCTGCCACGGTTGGCACGCCTAAAGTGCGCAGTCGTGCCCGCATTTCACCGGCTGCGCGCGCTGTGAATGTGAGCGCCAAAATTTTCTGCGGATCCATCGTTCCAATTGCTGCTGCATATGCAATTCGGTGAGTAATCGCGCGAGTCTTTCCTGTTCCTGCTCCAGCAATAACACAGACCGGGCCTCGAGTAGCTAGTGCGACTGCACGTTGATCATCATCTAGTGCCGCGATGATTGCATCAGCATCGAGTGCGCCTGGGGTGAAATTATCTAGCGCCATGTCTCGCCCGCTAATTTCTTTCTATCAAGTTTTACATCTCCAAGCCATCCCTCAATCATTCTGCGAGCAACGCTAACGACTGGGGGCAGTAGCAATGTGCCATTTTCAGCAGCGGTTTTTAACTCTTCGCGAGAGAACCACTGCACTTCAGTGATTTCATCGCCATCTGGCCTTGCCTCATTAGGCGCGTCGGTAACTGCTTCAAATGCAATCATGATGCTGGCAGGAAATGGCCATGGCTGAGAGCCAAGATATTTAATTTCACTTAAACGAACACCTGCTTCTTCAAAAACTTCACGTGAAACACATTGCTCAAAAGTTTCACCTGGTTCAAGAAAGCCTGCAAATGTAGAGAAGCGACCGTCGGGCCAGACTGGTTGATGGCCGAGCAAAATGCGATCTGCGCGATCTTTGATTAAAACTATTACTGCTGGATCTGTTCGTGGGTGGTGTTGGCTTAAATCAACATCGCAGATTCGTGCAGCGCCAGCTAAATCAACACGAGTCTGCGCACCGCATTTAGAACAATGAGGGTGTGCATCGTGCCAATTCGCTAGCGCAATGGCGTGCATAGAAATTTCCAGATGTAATGGTGAAAGCCCGCCCGATAGTTCGCGTAAAGTTAAATAATCTTCGACTTCACTATCAACCACACCGGATGCCCATGCAAAATATGCGATATCTGTTGTGCGATCGATTCCAAGAAAATATCGCTCTCCCCCGACGGCATCATTTGCAGTCAAGAAGAGGAGACCTTCAGAGGTACTTCGAATTCGACCCTTGCCCACTTCAATTATTTGGGCTGAACTCCAGAGCTCTTCGATTCGGGCGCTCTGATTTCGAATTTCGCTGACGCGGTCAATTAAAGATGGTCGTTGTCCGATCGCGCTCATGGGGAGAGGTTACTAGCCGTTCAAATCTCGCGCTCCACCACCTTCAACTAGGGTTCTCTCATGCGGATTACCTCGTGGAATTGCCTCCATGGCCAGAGCCTCAATCCTGCAGATAGCGCAACTTTCTCAAGTGTCGCGCCTACCTTAGGCAGTGATGTGCTCGCACTTCAGGAAATCGATATGAATTTGGCTCGTTCTGGTGATCAAAATCAGATTAGGGAAATTGCAGATTCCATCGCTGCTCCAGATTGGGGTTTTGCGCCCGCACTTAAAGGCACTCCAGGTTTTTCTTGGCGCAAGCTAACTAAGAACGAAAAAAGAGTGATCACCAAAAATGATGCATCAGATAATGAGTACTACGGAATCGGGATTGCATCAAAAATTCCAGTAAAGAATTGGTTGCGCCTCGAGCTAGGCAAATCGCTCATTGGTTTGCCTTTACTTATCGCTAATGAAAAGGGGAAGGTCGCTCCTTTCTATGTAAAAGATGAACCCAGGGTTGCAATTGCTGCAGTGTTGGAAAATGGTTGGACTGTGATAAATACTCATCTCTCTTTTGTTCCAATAGTAAATATTTATCAACTTTTAAAAATCACTAGATGGGCAAAAATAATCGAGCGGGATTATTTCACTCGAGTCATTATCGTCGGCGATTTCAATCTGCCGTGGGGAATTCCAAGCAAATTAACGCAATGGAAAAGGGCCACCAAGACGCGATCTTATCCGTCATGGAAACCAGCCATCTCATTTGACTACATCTTGATAAATGCAAGTGAATTGAAGAAGTGTGAAGAAGTTATCTACCCGCAGATTTCTATCAGCGATCATCGACCAATTGGTATAGATCTCACTTAGCTCAACAAAGCAATAAGCTGTTCTTCATTTAAGAGATTTACCCGACGGTCTGTAACGCCGGTTGGAACGTAGTGAAATGACGCACTTACTGTTGCGGGATCAATTCCTTGAAGCTTTGCCCAAGCTAAACGGTAGATAGCGAGCTGGATTGCAGAATCATCATCGAGCATCTTTGAGCCGGTCTTCCAATCAACTACCTCAAAGCCTTGCTCTGTCTTATAAATTGCATCAATACGTCCGCGGACCAAGGTTCCAGCAATCTCTGTCTCAAATGGGACTTCAACTTTATAGGCATCTCGACTTGCCCATTCAGATGCGAGCCAGGTGGTCTTAAGCTCTTCAAGAGTACGGTCATCTTCGATTGGTGAAATGAGATCAAAATCTTCCTCATCAAAGATTGTATTACCACGTAAGTATTGTTCGACCCAGAGGTGAAAGGCAGTTCCGCGAGATGAGTATTCATCGCGCGCTCTTGGCATTGGGCGACGAATACTACGTGCAAACTCTTCAGGATCCTTCTTCATGGCAATAATAGATGATGGTGACATACGGGTTGGACGTGGAATCGCGAGTGAAGCCCCACGGCCTTCGGCAGCTTCTGCAATGATTGCGCGAGCATCATCGAGCCAAGATTGAAGTGCTGCATCTTCGACCGAATCACTATCAAGATTTGCTAGTGAAGCAGCACGAACTTTTTCAATTTCTGCGGTAAATGCTGTACGACGCATGCCCAATGGGTCGCGTGGCCATT
>WLNN01000120.1 GCA_009699765.1 Actinomycetota bacterium | reverse complement strand
GTTCTGAATACAGCTACACATGGAACTCGCGGCTATTTACATGAGTTCATACTGGTGGCGGGTGAAGGATTTGAACCTTCGAAGGCAGAGCCGGGGGATTTACAGTCCCCTCCCATTGGCCGCTCGGGCAACCCGCCATTGAGTTACTAGTGGAAAATCGCTTTTCCGCAGCCGTAGTGCTGGCGTATCCTAACAAAAGCGGGGCAATGAGACCAATTCACAAAGCTTGGCTCATCTCATACACTCATGTAATGAGCGCAAATATTGATTGGGATTCAATCCACACCCTTGCAAAAGAAGCGATGTTAAAGGCTTATGCCCCTTATTCGAAATTTCCAGTTGGTGTTGCTGCCCTTGTAAATGATGGGCGATTAATCAGCGGTGCAAATGTAGAAAATGCCAGTTACGGACTCGGCCTCTGTGCTGAATGCTCACTTGTTAGTGCGCTAACAATGTCAGGTGGCGGCCGATTGGTAGCAATTGTCTGCGTCGATGCTGCCGGAAACTTCTTGGCACCGTGTGGTCGCTGCCGTCAATTGATCTTTGAGCATGGTGGAAACGATGCACTTTTGATGACACCAACTGGTCCAGAGAAGATGAGTGCGATGTTGCCGTGGGCATTTGGACCGGAGAATCTCAACTAAATGACTCTCCTTTTATCTGAACAACAGATAGCCAAGGCTCCAAAAGTTTTACTTCATGATCACCTTGATGGCGGTCTTCGTCCTCAAACAATGATTGATCATGCCCTTGTTAGTGGCTACACAAAATTGCCAAGTTACGATGCGGACCAACTTGCTCGATGGTTTGTCGAAGCATGTAGCTCTGGAACCCTTGAGCTTTATCTCGAAACATTTGAGCACACGATTTCTGTCATGCAGACTGAAGAAGAAATTATTCGAGTGGCACGTGAGTGTGTATTAGATCTTGCCGCCGATGGAGTCGTCTATGCCGAAGTCCGCGGCGCACCTGAGCTCTTTACGCGTAAGGGTCTAACAATGGATCAGGTAATTGAAGCAACTGTTGAGGGTTTCAACCAAGGCATGTCGGAAGCAGCTCACGCCGGTCAGAAAATTCGCATAGAGCATCTCCTATGTGCGCTGCGTCAAAACCATGTCAGCGAAGAAGTTGCTACAAAAGTTGTGAAATACAAAGGGCGCGGTGTGGTCGGCTTTGATATCGCAGGGCCCGAGGCAGGATTTCCTCCTACCGACCATATCAAGGCATTTAACTACTTACGCGAAAACGGCGCACACTACACAATCCATGCGGGTGAGGCTTTTGGAGTTGAATCTATTGCGCTTGCGGTTCGCGAATGCGGTGCAGAACGCATAGGCCATGGAATCCGTTTGATTGACGATATTGATTTCTCAGGTGGGCAGCCTGTTCTCGGCTCACTCGCTCAAGAGATTTTGGATCGCCAAATCTGCCTAGAAATGGCTCCTACCTCTAACCTTCAAACAGGCGGCGCTGCTTCTTATGCAACACATCAAATTGGTGTGATGAAAAAGCTTGGTTTTAACGTAACCCTTAATACTGATAACCGTTTGATGAGTGCAACTTCAATGATTCGCGAGGCCCGTGAGATTGCTGATGGATATAGCTGGAGCCTGGATGACCTCCACGATGTAGCGCGAAATGGAATCTACAGCGCGTTTATCTCCCGCGATGAACAAGATGAGATTTACAACTCCCAGATTAAGGCAGTTTATGATCGACTTTAAAGATCTTCACACAATTGAAAATCCATATCCTGCGCTTAAGGAACTTCGCGCATTTGGAAAGCCTGTCTGGCATGAAGAGCTTCAATTATTTCTTGCAGCTAAACACTCTGACGCTAATGATGTCCTTCGTAACAAGTCACTCGGCCGAATCTTTCTTCCAAAAACCCCCGAGAACGAATGGTTTGAATTTAACTATCTCCACGCTGATTCAATTCTTGATAGCGAACCACCAAAGCACACTCGACTTCGTTCTCTAGTTGCCAAGGCATTTAATCGCCAACGTATCGAGGCGCTTCGTCCGGATATTGAACGCCTTACACATCAACTGCTTGATGATATTGAAGCAAAGGGTGGCGAGTTTGATGTGATTGCAGATTATGCAGAGCCACTTCCAGTAAAGGTTATTGCCGCTCTACTTGGGTTTCCTGACAGCGATGAACATTTGCTGCGTCCATGGTCACAAGCGATTGTGAAGATGTATGAGGTAAATCCATCTGAGGCGCATAAAGCAGAGGCAAAGAAGGCTGCTAAGGAATTCGCAGATTATGTCCATGGTTTGATGCTTGAACGTTTAGAAAAGCCGGGAGATGACCTCATCTCTGAACTCGCGCGCGTCACCGAAGCGGGCGAGAAGCTATCTACCCACGAACTCATTGCTACCTGCGTACTGCTACTCAATGCCGGTCACGAGGCAAGTGTTAATGGTTTTGGCAACGGAATTGTGGCTGCCTTTCAACATTTAGATCAGTGGAAGTTGCTTCAAAGCCAACCGGATGCAATTGCTGAAACCGCAGTTGAAGAGTTCCTTCGCTTTGATGCTCCGCTTCATTTCTTTGATCGCACGGCAACATCAGATACCGAAATTGGTGGCGTTGCTATTAAGGAAGGGCAGAAAATAGTTTCATTGCTTGGTTCTGCCAACCGAGATGAAGATGTATTTGTAAATAGTGATCAGATGGATCTGACCCGTAATCCAAATCCACATATTGGTTTTGGCGCAGGAATCCATTTCTGTCTCGGTGGTCCGTTAGCTCGTTTAGAGATGTCCATCTCGCTTCCAGAACTATTCAACCGTTTTCCAAATCTCGAACTCGTAGGTACGCCTGTACGTCGCCCTACATTCTCACTTCGAGGATATGAGTCAGTAATGGCAAGAACAAACTAAGGAGATAGTGGAAAATGGCTAAGAAGAATCTCATCCTCGATGTAGATACCGGAATCGATGATGCTTTTGCGCTGCTCTTTGCTGCGCGCCATCCCGAGATTAATCTCCTTGGTGTTACTTGCGTGGATGGAAATACAAACTTAAAGCAGGTAGTGATTAATACGCTTAAGGTATTAGATGCCGCTGGTGCGGGTGATATTCCAGTATCGAAAGGTGCGACTCGACCACTTATTGATGAGCCACGTTATGCCGAACATATTCACGGTAGCGACGGTCTTGGAGATTTGGGCACCCCTCTTTCAACGCGAGCCCTAGATCCACGCCCTGCCGTTGAATTAATTCGTGACCTCATTGAAGCTTCATCAGAGCCTGTAACACTTGTACCGCTTGGCCCTCTTACAAATATCGCACTATTTCTACGCGCTTTCCCAGAGACGGCTGCAAAACTAGAGCGCATAGTTCTTATGGGCGGCTCTGCTTCATCTGGAAACGCAACCCCTGCTGCAGAATTCAACGTCTGGCACGATCCAGAGGCTGCAGCAATCGTCTTCAGCAGTGGAGTTCCAATCACAATGTATGGACTCGATGTCTTTATGGAACCGCGCGTGAATGCTGCCCAAGCTGCAGCCCTTGTTGCAGAGGGAAATACTTGCTCTAGCTTTGCTGGTCGATTAATTGAGCACTTCATTAAGCAGGTTGGTCATGAAGTCACACTCGGTGATTATGGAGCTGTTGCCTCTGCAATTAAGCCAGAGCTCTCTACCTATGAAACTTTTAAGGTTGTTGTAGACACAACATTTGGTCCAGGTCGTGGGCAAACTTTATGCGATCGTCGCGCTTGGAAAGATGATGGAGATGCAACCCACGTAAATGCACCAGCAGTTAAGGTTGCAATGCAGGTTGATGTTCCAGCAATGATTAATCTCTGGTTGGAGACAATTTCAGGAAAATAAGATCGGATTAAACTCCGATTGGATGCCAGACCGTCTTATTCTCCATAAATGAAAGCACGCGCTGCGGTGACTGACTCTCCTTGAATTTAAAGATTCGCTTGAGATTATCCGCTCCTGCAATACGCAAATCTTTCTCTTGAGATGAAGACAAGCCTGATGCATCGACGCCATCAATATCCATATGCGATCCAATCCATGGCGCAAGTTCTGCGCTAGAACCGGTAAGAATGTTTACAACTCCCCCAGGTACATCGCTTGTTCCAATTACTTCACTTAAGGTAATTGCAGATAGCGGATACTTCTCACTCGCTATCAAAATTGCCGTATTGCCACCTGCAAGAACTGGCGCAAGTGCCTGTACCACGCCTAGTAGAGAAGGCTTAGCTGGCGCAAAAGTTGCTACTACTCCCAATGATTCTGGAATTGTGAAGTTATAGAAAGAACCAGATACAGCGTTAGTTGATCCATAAATTGCACCAATCTTGTCGCACCATCCTGAGTACCAAACCCAAAGATCAATAGCTTGTTCAACTT
>WLNN01000012.1 GCA_009699765.1 Actinomycetota bacterium | reverse complement strand
ACAGATGAGCACAACCACTTTTGGTATGGTCGGACTTGGTCGTATGGGCGCAAATATTGTTCGTCGCCTTTCTCGCCACAACATCACATCTGTTGTTTATGACCTCTCTCCTGAATCAGTAAAAGCACTTGCAACCGAAGGTTCAATTGGCGCAAGCGACCTAGCCGACTTGGCTTCAAAACTCACCGCACCTCGCACAGTGTGGGTGATGGTTCCAGCAGCAGTTACAGATTCAACAATTGCAGCACTTGCTGAAGTTTTATCTCCGGGTGACACCGTTATTGATGGTGGAAATAGTTATTACAAGAACGATTTGAAGAATGCCGAATTGTTAAAAGCGAAGAACATTAATTTTGTAGATGTAGGAACATCTGGCGGGGTCTATGGACTCGAGCGCGGATATTCATTGATGATTGGTGGCGATGACGCAGTTGTTAAGTCACTTGATTCAATCTTCAAAGCACTTTCTCCTGGAGTAGAGGCCGCAGATCGAACACCCGGGCGCACCGGAGAACCATCACAAGCAGAGTTTGGATACTTACACTGCGGACCAACTGGTGCTGGGCACTTCGTAAAGATGATCCACAACGGAATTGAATACGGAATGATGGCCGCATTTGCAGAAGGTCTGGCAATCTTTGAAGCTGCCGATGAAATGACGCCGGCCTACAATCTTGATATTCCGGAAATCACTGAAGTCTGGCGACGTGGAAGCGTTGTTGCATCGTGGTTACTCGATCTCACAGCACAGGCCCTTAACGAATCTAACGAACTAACTGAATACTCATCACAAGTAAGTGATAGCGGTGAAGGTCGCTGGACTGTACAGGCTGCTATCGAAGCAGGAATTCCAGCACACGTGCTATCGGCTTCCCTCTATTCACGTTTTGCTTCAAGAAATAATGATGAGTTTGCCAACCGAGTCTTGAGCGCAATGCGCTATAAATTTGGTGGTCATAATGAGAAGCCAAAGGCATAGTCATTGAATAAAGCTGATGTACTAGTTCTATTTGGAGCAACCGGGGATTTAGCGAAGAAAAAACTATTTCCAGCTCTCTATGATTTAGAAGAGTTAAACGAGTTAGATATGCCCATTATCGGTGTTGCCTCTTCAAAGTGGACTCAAGAAGTTTTCCGCGAAAATGTAGAAGCCGCTATTCGCGCGCGCAAGCCTGCGGCCGATGAAGAAGTACTCGCAAAGATTCGTGATGAAGTAAAGCTCATTGTTGGTGATTACAACAACCCAGATACTTTTAAAGAGCTGGCTGAGGCTATTTCTGGTTACAAGCTTCCGGTAATTTACTTAGCTATTGCTCCTGAGTTCTTTGCAACAATCACAGAATCACTCGCTGCGGTGGGAATTACGAAGCGAGCACGTGTTGTTGTTGAAAAGCCTTTTGGTCGCGATCTCGAATCTGCCAAATTGCTCGATTCCGAACTCAAAAAGTTATTGCCAGAAGAGCAGATATTCCGAATCGATCATTATCTCGGGAAAGAGGCTGTTGAAGATCTCTTAGTCTTCCGCTTTGCCAACACACTCTTCGAGCCAGTCTGGAACCGAAATTATGTCTCGAACATCCAGATCACGATGGCTGAGACCTTTGGAATTGATGGCCGCGGAAAGTTTTATGATGGCGTTGGAGCTACCCGAGATGTATTACAGAACCACTTACTTCAGGTACTCACGATGCTCACAATGGAGCCACCTACCAGCATGGAATCTCAAGATATGCAGAACGAGAAAATCAAAGTTCTCTCTGCAATTCGCGACATCAAGAAGAGCGATGTTGTACGAGGCCAATTTGTTGGCTACCTAGAAGAAGAAGGCGTCGCGGCGAATTCAGATACCGAGACTTTTGTTGCAATGAAGATTTTTATTGATAACTGGCGCTGGGCAGGTGTTCCAATTTATCTTCGCACCGGCAAAAAGATGCCAGAGACCGTGCTTGAAGTTATTGTTGAATTCAAGCAGCCACCACGTGCGCTCTTTGGTAAAGCAGAATCAAATCAGGTGCGCTTTCGCTTAGGTGCTCAAGATGGAGTAGATATCTCATTACAAGCAAAGAAGCCCGGCACTAAATTGGTTTCAGAATCCGTGGACCTCTCAGTTGAATTCTTTACAGAGTTTGGTGATCGCCAAGGTCCGTACGAGCGATTACTTCGTGCTGCCATGCTAGGTGATCACTTCCGCTTTACTCGAATCGATGCAGTTCTGCATTCATGGGCAATTCTTGATCAAATTCTAAAAAACCCTGAGCGCTGTCATCCATACTTTGATGGCACATGGGGTCCTGATGAAGCGGATGATTTAATTCCAGGTGGCTGGAACCCCGTTGGCTCCGAGGCTGACGAAATTAAGCTCTCGCACTAGTTAGCAGATTGACCGCTGCGATGCTTGTAGCGCCCTAAGAAATCATCCTTAAATTCATAGAACGTGCCGTCCAATAAATGTTGGCGCATCTGATCGACAAGGCGCACAATAAATCTTTCATTATGAATCGTGGCAAGTGTTGCCGCAACCATCTCTTTGCCACGGAACAAGTGGCATAGGTAAGCACGGGTGTAGTTGGTACATGTGTAGCAATCGCACTCTGCATCAATTGGGCTGAAGTCACGGATGTAGCCTGCGTTAGAAACGTTGAAGCGCCCCGTCATCGTATAGACGGCACTTGTGCGAGCAATTCGAGACGCTAAGACACAGTCAAAAGTATCTACACCGTTTTCAACTCCGACAAATAGGTCTTCTGGAGCACCAATACCAAGTAAATGCTTTGGCTTTTCTTGGGGAAGAGTTGAATTAACCCAACCAACAATGGTTCCAAGAGTGTCTTTATTGAGAGCACCTCCAATTCCAAAACCGTCAAATGAAATTCCCGATGATGACATCGATCCAAGATCGGCCGATGCATCCTTGCGAAGATCTTCATATTGTGCGCCTTGGATTACTCCAAAGAGTGCTTGGTAAGGCTTATTAGAACGTTCATCCGTAAGGCGTTTATGTTCATCCAAACATCTGATCGCCCATTCATGAGTTCGTTTAATTGCAAGCTCTTGATAGGGGCGAGTGTTGTGCAAAGTAGTGCACTCATCGAATGCAAACATAATGTCGGCGCCGATTTTATGTTGAATCTGCATTGAGATTTCAGCAGTGAATCTATGCATCGAGCCATCTAGATGCGACTTAAAAGTTACGCCTTCATCATCGACATGTGCCAGGCGGTCTTTATTGCCTGCAATTACTTGATCAGATCGGAAAGTTTGTGCATCCATTGCAAGAACTTTCTTAAAACCTACGCCCAGCGAAAGAACTTGAAATCCACCGCTATCTGTAAATGTTGGTTTATCCCAATTCATAAATGAACCAAGACCACCAGCTTCATCAAGAACATCTGGACCCGGCTGTAGATACAAGTGGTAAGCATTTGATAAAAGTGCTTGCGCCCCTAGATCTTCCATCGCACCAGGGAGTACTGATTTCACTGTTGCTTTGGTACCGACTGGAATAAATGCGGGGGTTTGAATTTCGCCATGGGGGGTTTTAATTGTTCCGACGCGAGCAAGCCCCTTTTCAGAGGCATGCTTAATTTCAAAACTAAAGCCGGAGGTCATAGTGCTTATTCTTGCAGAGTCCCGCCATTGTCATGACACGCAGATGGAATCAGCATTACACTTCTAGAATGCCTACTCTCAAGTTAAGCGATGATCGATTCCTCGAATATTTCGATAACGGGATTTCATCAACAAGGGCGATCATTTTTCATCACGGAACTCCTGGCCACGCATCAACTTGGGCATCATGGCTTGAGCCGGCAGCATCACGAGGAATTCGTGCAATCTCTTATAGTCGCGCAGGCTACGGAATTAGTGACCGTAATGAAGGGCGCACTGTTGCCAGCAATAACGAAGACATTCGCGCATTGTTAGATAGCTTTGGAATCACCGAATTCATTTCTATAGGTTGGTCAGGTGGCGGTCCGCATGCACTTGCCACTAGCAAAATGGATGGAAATAATGGCGTAATTACTTTGGCTGGTGTCGGTGCATATGGTGTTGACGATTTAGATTTCCTCGCCGGTATGGGTCCCGAAAATGAAGAAGAGTTTGGTGAAGCTCTTAAGGGAGAGTCAGCAATTTCTGCATGGATGGATACCAATGCAGGCGCATTTAAGAATGTCACCGGCGATCAAATTCGTGAATCTTTCGGAGGCTTAATCGGAGATGCAGATAAAGGTGTTCTAGAGGGCGCTTTTGCTGACGAATTAGCATCAACATTTCGCAAGGGTTTAGCTGTCAGCTTTGATGGCTGGATTGATGATGACGTTGCATTTGTTCAGCCTTGGGGATTTGAACTCTCAGCGATTTCTGTACCAGCGCTGATTTGGCAAGGTGACCAAGATTTGATGGTTCCGCATGCGCATTCTTACTGGCTCGAAAAGCACATCTCTAGCGCACAACTTAATTTCGTTCCTGGCCACGGCCATATTTCGCTGCTGGTTAAGTACCGCGATCAAATTCTTGATCAAGCAGCAGAACTTTTGAATTAAATGTTATTTAAAGACTTCCGCGAAATCCTTAATCCAAAATCGCGCAAGATAGTTACCGGCATTGCCCTCAATGCAATCGGTGGCGGTATGACGCTTTCGCTCTTGCTCGTCTATCTCCACGATATGCGCGGTTTCAGCAATACTTTCGGAGGCCTCTTGCTTGCATGGGGAGCGCTCGTATCGATAGTTGCCAGTACTCCTATGGGGGCACTTGTCGATCGCATTGGTCCGAAAAAGGTAATGATTTGCGGTCTCTTACTTAACTCTGCTGCAACCTTCTCGCTCTCCTTAATCACAACTCATGCTCATGCTTTTCTTTCGATGACAGCAATCAACGTAGCGGCCCAGGCAATCTGGCCAAGTCAGAGCGTTGTCTTAACTCGCGTTACGCCAGTTGAGCACCGCCAAAAAATATTTGGCTTTAACTTTATGTTGCTCAATCTTGGACTGGGCTTAGGCGGGTTGATTTCATCACTAATAATTCAGGAAGGTTCGCTCCGCTCTTTTCAGATTATGTACTGGATTGACTCTGCAACCTTCTTTATCTATCTCGCAATTATTTTGACAATGCATGGCGAAGGGCTTGATAAGTACATCCCTGAAGCACACGAACCAAAACAAGGCAGCTATCGAGATCTCATCAGAATTCAACCGCTAATGTTGCTCGGTACCGGCGGAATAATTCTCTTCACTTTTGGATATGGTGCGATTCAAGCCGGTATCCCAATTTATGCGACACAATTTTTAGATCTTTCACCAAAGTGGCTGGGTGTGATTTTCGGTGTTAACACATTTGCAATTGTTGCTCTGCAACCTTTAACAATGCGAGTGATTGAGAAATATTCAAAATACACAGCGCTAATTACAATCGGATTCATTTGGGCGCTCTCATGGCTCTTTGTTGGAATCTCACCACTATTGCCACTTTTTGCATCAGGCATCGCCCTCTGTGTTAGCCAATTTATTTTTGCAGTAGGAGAGATGATTCAAGCCCCAACTATTCCAACCCTGGCCAATCAGCTGGCTCCAGAGCACATTCGCGGACGAGCCAATGCTTGGATGTCTTTACAGTGGAGCGTTTCGGGAGTAGCCGGGCCAGCTATTACAGGGCTGATGCTGGGGGCAGATTTACCTACCCTCTGGGTCGGATCAATGTTTGTAGGCTCATTTTTAGCGATTCCGCTCTTCCTTAAGATGAAGAAGCTGGCCCTAATTCAAAGCAGCTGAGTCGCCGATTCAGGCTCAGCGACTCTGGCCCAAATAGTCCATTTCTGACAAATTAGACTTTTGGTGTTCCCTTTCCGTTCACTTTTTACTACTCTTGGCGCTCTACTAGCGAGTTTTCTCATATGTCGGACTCCGACCTATGAGGGGGCGCCGTGATGGTCATGTCCAATGCAAGTGGCTTGCGTAAGCACGTCACGTTTAAGGAGATCTGTTCTGTGGTTGATGCAACTGTGCAAGAGAAGGAAGCTGTAGATGTTGCACAGCGCACCCCAAAACAAATTGCCTGGAATCGTTTTAAGCAAAATCGCACCGGTGTTATTGCAGGAATTATTTCAATTGGGTTTATTCTCGCCGCTTACGCGGCCCCGCTGATCGTTCAAATATTTAAGGTAGGTCCATACGATCTCTATCTCGATCAGTTAGATCCGCTCAAAGCAAACTTTCCGATTGGCACTGCCGGTGGAATCTCATGGGCGCACCCGTTTGGAGTTACGCCTGAAGATGGCCGAGATATTTTTGCAAATGTTCTTTTCGGTTCACGTATTTCATTTACCGTAGCAATTATCACAACCATTTCTTCAATCGGACTTGGAATGCTCCTAGGAATCACAGCTGGTTATTTCCGCGGAAGAGTTGATGCGCTTATCGGACGCTACTCAGACTTCCTCTTTGCATTCCCATCATTTTTCATGATCATCGCTCTTTCTCTTCCTGCAGTTGAGCGTATTCAGGGCTGGGGAATCGCTCAAGGAAACAATGCGCGTCTCTTGGTTCTCATAGTCTTCTTAGTCTTCTTTGGATGGCCGGGATTTGCTCGTTTAGTGCGCTCGCAAGCGCTCTCTCTTCGCGAACGCGATTTTGTAATGGCGGCACAAGCACAAGGCGCATCAAATTTCCGCATTATTACTAAAGAACTTCTCCCAAATCTTTGGTCTACTGCAATTATCTTCCTTTCACTTGCCCTACCTGGATACCTTGCAGCAGAAGCTGTTTTCGCCTATCTCGGTATCGGTGTTCAGCCACCAGCAATTTCATTTGGTCTCCTGCTAGACGATGCGCGAAAGTCTTGGAGTTCAGATCCTGCATACCTATTAATCACTTCTGGATATCTCATTGCGATTGTTCTCTCACTCAACCTTTTGGGTGATGCAATCCGTGATGCAATTGACCCAAAGGCGGATCGTTAATTCGAGCGCCTAAATTAGATTTCTCTTAACGTGAGAGAAACAACCGAAAGGTTGAGCACTACCTATGTTCGCGGCCGCGGAGATAGCACCCATCAAGCAAGGAGGAAAATCAGTGAATAAACTGATTATTCGTCGCATCGTCGCGACAGCTACCGCAGCAGCTTTTGCTGCAGGCGTGGCTATTGGCGGCGGAGCTACACCATCTACAGCTGCAACCGAAACACCTGTAACAGGTGGAACGCTGCAGTACTTCACACACTCAGAGCAGTTCCCTGCTCTTGATCCAGCAAACATGTACACCGGTCGCGATATCGCGTTCTTCGGTGCTTACATCCACCGTACTTTGGTGCAGTATCGCCCAGTAGCAGGAGCAGCAGGTTCTTCACTAGTACCTGACCTTGCAACAAACACAGGCGTACCAAGCAACAAGGCAAAGACATGGACCTACACACTTCGTAAGGGCATCACATGGGAAGATGGCTCAGCTATCACCTGTGCTGATATCAAGTACGGCTGGTCACGTGCATTTGCAACTGACGTCTTCACAGAAGGTCCAGCTTATGCACTTGCATGGCTCGATATTCCAGAAGGAGCATACGCTGGCCCATACAAGAAGACTGGACAAGATCTTTTTGATAAGGCAATCGTATGTAGTGGTGACACCATCACATTTAAGTTGAAGCGTTCAGTACCTGACTTCAACTACTTCTTGACATACCCAACAACTGGTCCAATCAAGGCATCAGCTGATACGGGCGATAAGTACGACCTCAAGCCTTTGTCATCTGGTCCATACAAGATCCAGAAGTACTCAATCAACGATGAGTTGGTTATGGTTCGTAACGACAAGTGGAACAAGTCTTCTGACCCAATCCGCACACCATATCCAGATAAGATCACAGTTACATTCGGCTTGAACGAAGATGTACGTGACCAAATCGTTCTTGATGACTCAAAGCCAAATGCAATCAGCTTGGATGCATTGCAGCCAGCTAACAACATCAAGTTCTTCTCTGATCCAGCAAACGCTGACCGCCGTATGAATAACTACGATCCATATACTTCATACCTCGCAGCTAACGTTTCAAAGGGACACCTTGACTGCTTGCTCGTACGTAAGGCGATCTTCTTCGCATTCGATACACAAGCACTTATCAATCTCTCAGGTGGAGTTGTCTACTACGGCGAGCCAGGCGATAGCCCAGTGAAGCCAGTACTAGGTATGGACTATGCGCCAACAACTGGCAATATCCATGATCCAAACTACAAGATTGATGGAAACCCAGAGTATGCAAAGACACTTCTTGCTCAGGCAAAGAAGTCATGTCCAACTGCGTACAACCGTGCGACTAACAAGTCACAAGGTGTTATCTACTACCGTGCTGATACAGCTGGAAACAAGAAGGCTGCAGTACTCGTAGAAGCAGCTTTGGCAAAGGCAGGAATTGTTGTCAATACTGTTTACAAGCCAGCTGGTACATACAACGCTAACCTCACTGCATACAAGAAGCAGACAGATATCTTGTCTGGTGGTTGGGGCGCAGACTGGGCAAATGCATCAACAGTTATTCCAGAGCTCTGGGGTGAAGGTTGCTGTAACTACACTCAGAATAAGACTACAAACGAATACAAGGGCTTCATTCGTAATGTGAACAAGGCACTCGTCGAGCTTGATCGTGAGAAGCAAGCGAAGATGTGGCACAGCCTTGCACAGTTCGGAATGGACCAGTACTGGTATATCCGTACAGTCTTTGGAAAGTCTCAGCAGACTTGGGGCTCAAAGATCGGTGGTATCTACTACTGGGAGCCACAGGGAAGCTTCGGCTTCGGTCAGATCTACGTAAAGAAGTAATTTACGTATAGCTTGAAATGATGGTTAGGTGTGGATGGTTACTTCGGTAGCCATCCACACTTAACTGTTCAGCATCATTGATTTACACGACTTTCGTTTGAGGAGAATTATCAGCAATGATTAAATATGTATCGCAGCGACTTTTGTATACAGTCATGCTGTTATTGCTAGTTTCTCTCTCTGTTTATTTTATCTTTGACCTCTTGCCTGTTGACCCGGCACGTTTGGTCTGTTCTAAGCAATGTACACCAGCTCTCGTAGAGGCTAACCGCCATCGTCTCGGCCTTGATGTGCCAGTGCTACAGCAATGGTGGAACTTTATTTACGGCCTCTTTGCAGGTCGCAACTATGCAGAAGGCGCCGCAGCACTTCACTGCCCTGCGCCAGCATTTGGTTATTCATTTTCTCGCCACGAGTGCGTCACAACTATCCTCGCTAAGGCATTTCCAGTAACTCTCAGCCTTGCAGTTCTCGCCTTTATTCTCTGGATGACTTTAGGAGTCAGCCTCGGAGTTCTTGCTGCTCGCAAAAAGGGCTCAATATTCGATAAAGCCTCTACAGTTTTTGTTCTTATCGGAACATCACTTCCAACATTTCTTACCGGTGTTCTCGTTGTTATCTTTATTATCTTGAAGTTCAATTTGGTGGATCCGCTCGAAATTGGAAATTGGTCTAATCCGTTTACGGATCCGTTGGGTTGGCTCTCTACTTTCATTTGGCCAGCAGCAACTCTTGCATTTGCATATGCTGCTACTTACACGCGATTTACGCGCTCCAATGTAATTGAAACTATGACAGAAGACTTTATTCGCACAGCACGCGCTAAAGGTTTGAGCGAAAAGATAATTCTCCGTAAGCACACACTTCGCGCGGCGCTAGCACCACTAGCAACCATGGCCGGGCTCGACTTTGCCGGTCTCTTAGGTGGTGCCATTATTACTGAGAAAGTATTTGGTCTGGATGGGTTGGGCGGAATAAGTATCAACGCTGTTACATCCTCATATGACCTACCAATTATTGTCGGAACAACAATCGTTGCCTCCGCCTTTGTAGTTGTTGCAAACCTAATCGTAGATATCACCTACGCCTTTATCGATCCGAGAGTCCGCCACGCATGAGCACCTTCCTTGAAGTTAAAAACCTCCACGTCACCTTTCCAACTGAAGATGGCGCAGTGCTTGCATCAAATAACGTCTCTTATTCGGTTGCACTTGGTGAGACTCTTGCAATCGTTGGCGAATCCGGCTCTGGTAAATCAGTAGCAAATCTCGCTGTGATGGGGCTTCACAACCCACACCGCACGCAGATTTCTGGAGAAGCAATTCTTCACCTGCCTGAAGGACCTATTGATGTTCTCTCAGCAGCGCCAGAGACCGTCCGCCGCCTCCGCGGAAAAGCAATGTCAATGATCTTCCAAGATCCAATGTCAGCACTTCATCCTTTCTACACAATTGGCAATCAAATCGCTGAAGCCTGGGCTCTCTATAACGAGGGAAGCAAGGAAGATGGAATCAAGCGAGCAGTTGAGATGCTTGATCTCGTTGGAATTCCTGATGCCGCTAAACGAGTGCACGAATATCCGCACCAATTCTCTGGTGGAATGCGCCAACGTGTGATGATTGCGATGGCTCTGGTAAATAACCCATCACTCTTGATTGCAGATGAACCAACTACCGCACTCGATGTAACAGTTCAATCTCAGATTCTTCGCCTCTTGGCTGATCTTCAGAAAGAATTTAACATGGCGGTTATTTTGATTACTCACGATTTGGGAGTTGTAGCTGAAGTAGCAGACCGCGTAAGCGTTATGTATTCAGGTCGCATTGTCGAGAGCGCAGCAATCGATGAAATCTTCTATAACTCAACCCATCCATACACTCGCGGACTTCTTAACTCAATTCCACGTGTAGATAACCATGGCAAAGGAACTCGCCTCAGAGCGATTCCAGGTCAGCCGCCATCACTTATCTCAGTTCCAAAGGGATGCGCATTCGCTGCTCGTTGCGAATTTATTTCACATGTTCCTGGCGGGCTCTGCATTGCATCTAATCCAGATCTTCTCGAGAAGGCTCCAGATCACTATTCACGTTGCCACCTCACCGGTGCGCAAGTCATCGACATCGCAGCAAAGAACCTTGCACATCAAGATAATGGAGCGAAGTAATGGCTGAAAACATTCTTGAATTACATGATCTAAAGAAGCACTTCCCAACGACATCTGGTGGGCTATTTAGCCGTCGCAAGGGCGTTGTTAAGGCTGTAGATGGAGTTTCACTTTCAATCGGCGTCGGTGAGACTGTAGGACTTGTTGGTGAGTCAGGTTGTGGCAAGACCACCGCTGGACGCACCGTTATGAAGTTATACGAGCCAACAGATGGAAAAATCATTTTCCAAGGCGAAGACATCTCTCACTATTCACGTAAGCAGATGATGCCATTTCGTTCGCAGATGCAGATGATCTTCCAAGATCCGTTTGCTTCTCTTAATCCTCGCCACACAGTTGGAACCATTGTTGGAGCTTCCTACGATATTCATGGAATTAAGCCAGCTGGCGGCGTCGAAAACGCTGTTCGTGACTTGCTGGAGCGAGTCGGACTTAACCCTGAGCACATCAATCGATTCCCACACGAGTTCTCTGGCGGACAGCGCCAGCGCATTGGTATCGCCCGAGCAATTGCTCTTCGTCCAAAGTTAATCGTTGCAGATGAGCCAGTATCAGCGCTGGATGTATCTATCCAAGCTCAAGTAGTAAATCTTCTTGATGACTTACAGCAAGAGTTCGGTCTCTCATATCTCTTTGTTGCCCACGATCTCTCTGTGGTTCAACACATCTCAGATCGCGTCGTTGTCATGTATCTCGGCAAGGTAATGGAGAGCGCTCCAACGGAGTCACTCTTCGCAAAACCACGCCATCCATACACAAAGGCTCTCCTCTCTGCAGTTCCAATTCCTGATCCACGTCTTGAGCGAACACGTGAGCGAATTTTGTTGCAGGGCGATCTTCCAAGTCCAATGAACCCACCAGCGGGATGTGTCTTTAATACTCGCTGCTGGAAGGTTCAGGACAAATGTCGTTCAGTGGTTCCAGAGCCAGTGCAAATTGCTCCAAACCACACACTTGCTTGTCACTTCCCGGAGTGAATTAAATAGAGATAAATAATAAAAAATCGCCCCTCTCGCAACGAGAAGGGCGATTTTTATTTTAAAGAAAGTTAAGCGAGATTTCCTTTAACTGATACAACATCGCTTCCAATTGTTGCAGTGATTTCTAGAGGATCTCCAGCTTTTGCATCACAGCCAACTCCGATAATAAATGTCTCAGAAGCTCCAGCTGCAAGTGATTTGGTTGGTGCGCCATTGATGCCGTTATCGCCATCAAGAATATCTGTGCAGACATTGGCACCAGACTTTGATGCAAATGCGATCGATGAAGTCTCAAGGGCAGCAGAACCATTGTTTGTGATTGTCACTTCAACTTTATTTGCTGTCCAGCCTTGAAGGTAATTTGAGGCGAAGACTGTTGGCTTAAATGCCGCAGGGGCAGTAAGAAGGATGGTTGCGTTAGTGCCGATTTTCAGGCTTGAACCAAAATCTGTTGTTGCACTAGCTTCAGCATTTTCAGTCAAATTGGTCTCGTTGCCGGATGTGTTGTTAGAGCCATCCGAGCTCTTTCCGCATCCAGTAATAATTAATGAGGAGAGACCAGCAACTGCTACGAGGGCAAGAGTACGTTTTTTCATAGCCGTATCGTAACCGAAACTATCGGGCTACCAGATTCGAACTCGCTCCGATGGCGCCAGCCACATCCGATCGGATTCACTGACGTCGAAAGCGCTATGGAACTGCGCCAAGTTGCGAACAATCTGATTGCAGCGGAACTCATCAGGGCTATGTGGGTCAGTAGCAATACGGCGACGAGTTTCTTCGGGGCGATTCTTTCCACGCCATGCTTGTGCGTATGACAAGAAGAATCTTTGATCACCAGTCCATCCATCGATAACAGGCGCATCCTGACCCTTGAGAGCGAGTTTGTAGGCCTTATATGCGATTTCTAGTCCTGACAGGTCTCCTATGTTCTCTCCTACCGTAAATGCGCCATTGACGTGGGTATCAGGGGTTTCTGCTGGGGATAGAGCATCAAATTGCTCGATTAGCTTTGCTGCGAGCGCCTCAAATGCTTCACGGTCGCTTTGTGACCACCAATCAAACATATTTCCATCACCATCGTATTTAGAACCTTGATCATCAAAACCATGTGCAATCTCATGTCCGATGACCGAGCCAATTCCGCCGTAGTTAGCAGCAATATCTACTTCAAGGCTAAAGAAAGGCGCCTGCAGAATTGCGGCAGGAAAGACGATTTCATTCATTAGCGGGCTGTAATAGGCATTTACTGTTTGTGGAGTCATATGCCATTCGTCGCGATCGACCGGCTTGCCGATTTTTGCTACTTCATAAGCATGGCCAAAAGCCGCGATTCGTTGAAGGTTGCCAATCAAGTCATCACCCTTGATTTCAAGAGTCGAGTAATCGCGCCATTTATCTGGGTAGCCGATCTTGGGAGTGAATTTCTGCAACTTCTCTAGCGCCTTAGCTTTGGTGACATCAGTAAGCCATGGAAGTTCTTTAATGCTGAGCTCGAAAGCCTGAATTAAATAATCAACAAGTGTGAGCATTTCGCTCTTTGCTTGAGCCGGAAAATATAGCCCTACATAAACCTTTCCAATTGCCTCACCTAGCGAGCCTTGTACTAGCGAAACTCCGCGCTTCCAGCGCTCGCGAATTTCAGGTGTGCCCGAAAGAGTGGTGCCGTAGAAAGAGAAATTTTGTTGAACAATCTCCTCGGTAAGAAATGCTGCACTTCCAGAGATGAGACTCCACCTCAACCATGAGAGCCAGACTTCGCGACGAGAATCAAAGTCGGCAAGCATTGAAGAAATTCCAGCAAAGAAAGAGGGTTCGTGGATATTGAGAACATCGAAGGCAATAGCTGGAATCTCTGAATTTTCTGCCCATAAATCCCAGAGCAGATTTGGAGCCAGCGCCTCAAGTTCTGCGCGGGTGGTTCTGTTGTAGGTAAGAGTGGCATCTCGATCTTTTACTTGATCCCAATGGTGGGTAGCAATCTCTGTCTCAAGTGCGAGAATTTCTGAAGCCATCAGCGGCACTCCTGCCAGCTCTCCCATCTTTCTTACATGCTCAAGAAAAGCTTCTCGGATTGGCTGATACTGCTCTTCGCGATAGTAGGCCTCATCAGGAAGGGAGATTCCGCCCTGTGCGATATGGAAGATATTCATTGAAGAATCCATCGCATCGGCATAGATTCCGGCGCCAAATATTCCGGATAGTCCTTGCTTTTCAAGGCGAGCCATCGTTGCGATAAATGAGGTGCGGTCTGTGATTGCATCAACAGCTTCGAGATCTTCAGCCAGGGGAGTCATTCCACGAGCTTTAATGGCATCGGTATCCATGAAAGATTTAAAGAGGTCGCTAATTTTTTGAGCCTCATCAGAACCTTGAGCTGTCTCAATAATTTCTCGAACCTGGACTTCGGCGATGTCATAGAGCGCGCGACTTACACCATCACTGGCGCGGTCTGCAGGAATCTCGTATGTATCAAGCCAAGTACCCGCGAAGTGACGGAAGAGATCATCTTGCGGCCTGATTGCCGGATTCATAAAAGATTTATCGATGCCTGAAGGCTTCACGCAAAACTCACTTTCGCTACTAACGCTCTTAATTTGGATAGGCACAGTTTAGCGAGATAGTTGAAACTTTAACTATTGTCGTATCATTACTTCCATGTCAGAGAAAAGCGCTACCGCACCCAAGTGGCTCAATCCATCTGAAATGAAGGCCTGGCGCCAATACATTATTGCGAGCCGACGTTTGCTCGATGCCCTCGATGAGGACCTTGCCGGTCATGATCTCTCTATGGCTGATTACGAAGTTTTGGCACAGCTCAGTGACGCCCCAGATCGCACGATGCGTATGTCCGAACTTGCCGATGTCGCCATGATTTCTCGTTCTCGGTTATCACACCGAATTAAGGTGATGGAAAAAGCTGGCTGGGTCCGACGTGAGGCCTGTCCGGAAGATAAAAGAGGCTTCTTTGCCATCATGACGCCTAAGGGTTGGAAGGCAATTGTGGCCGCTGCCCCAGACCACGTAAGTAGTGTGCGACACCGCTTTTTGGATGTCTTAGATAAGAATGACCAGAAGGTCCTTGCTGAGATCTTCGACCGAGTTGCAACTCGCATTAAAGATATTGAAAAAGACTAATTCACAGTCGATCGCGATTTGAAATAGGTTATCAATTTAGAGAAATTTTCTACAATAAAAAACCCCGCCACATAAAGTGGCGGGGTTTTTTATAAGTAATGAATTACTTCTTTGCAGCCTTCTTGCGACGCTTTGGAGCAGCCTTCTTTGCAGCTGGCTTAGCAGCTGCCTTCTTGCGCTTTGGAGCAGCCTTCTTAGCAGCTGGCTTTGCAGCAGCCTTCTTGCGGCGCTTTGGAGCAGCCTTCTTTGCAGCTGGCTTTGCAGCAGCCTTCTTGCGGCGCTTTGGAGCAGCCTTCTTT
>WLNN01000119.1 GCA_009699765.1 Actinomycetota bacterium | reverse complement strand
ATTTATCGAATCGGTTTCCCATTAGTGCGCTCGCTTCGAGTTAATCTCGTTGTAGATAAAGTAGTTGTTGAAGGCCCCGGACTAATTTCTGTAATTATGAAAGGTCGCAATCTAAAAACTCTCGCGGCTGAAGGCGGACAATTCTTTAGTTGGCGCTTCTTAACTCGCGGACACTTCTTGATGTCGCATCCATATTCATTATCTGCAGCACCTACTGATAAGCACTTACGAATCACCATTAAAGATTTAGGCGATCACTCTCGTGCAACTCGACATATCAAACCGGGCACACGAGTTTTTGTTGAAGGTCCTTACGGTGCTTTCACAGCAGGCCGTGCAACACAACCACACCTTGTAATGGTTGGCGGTGGCGTTGGAATAACTCCAATCCGCGCGATGATGGAAGAGTTTAAATCTGGCGTGCAGATGGATGTTTTCTACCGAGTATCAAAGAAAGAGGAGCTCATTCTTAAAGATGAACTCGATTACTTGGAGAAGAATTCAAATGGACTGACTCGTGTCCATTACTTAGTAGGATCACGTAAAGAATTTCCAATGGATGCAGAGTTTATAAAGGCATATGCACCGCGCGCCGCCGACAGTGACTTCTACATCTGCGGCCCAGAAGCTTTAGTAGAGACGGTACGCAAGGCAGCAGCAGATCTTGGTGTTCCAAAGAATCGTTTTCATGATGAGGATTTTGCTTTCCACCCAGTACAGGGCGGATAAAGAAACTTAGAAAACTCGCAAGTTCGGTAGATAAGTAACTCAGGTTTCTCACAGGTAGGCAGGAGATAGTACGGATATGAAGCGCATCGTATTGATAGCAGGCGGAACCCTCGGTGGGTTAGGCGCTGTCCTTGCTATTACGCCTCCGCAATTATCATCGAGTCAAAATGCAATCGGAACCGGGCTTGGTATCACTCCTGAGGTTACAAGCCCTACGCCAGCTACAACAAAAACAGCAACACCGGCTGCAACTAAAACAGCAACACCTAAATCAACTTCGACAAAAACTGCAAAGCCAACTGCAACTAAAACTTCAAAACCTTCAGCATCGGCTTCTGCTTCAAATAGTGCGACTGCAAGCGCATCTGCTTCTCCAACGCCAAGTGCCACTAAGACTCAAGCAGCAGCTGGCGTAAGTGGAACATTTACCGGAGATCAATCAAGCGTTGGTCCTTATGGCGGAGTAGTTGTTCGCATTACAGTCGCTGCCGGCAAAATTACTGATGCACAAGCAATTCAAGCACCAGGTGGTGGCAATCAGCGTTACACAGATCGCGCGGTGCCAACAATGCGTCAACGCACATTGGCAGCCCAGAGCGCGAACATCACAGGCGTTTCCGGAGCTTCATACACTTCTTACAATTTTTGGAAGTCACTTACATCTGCGCTATCTAAAGCCGGCTTGTAAATATAGTGTCCATCGCTCGCGGCGCTTATGAGATCCAGACGTGGGGAACTATCGTCTATATCGAAGCGGCATCGACAACAATTGACCGCGCGGCTATAGATGCCGCAATTGAAGATGTAAAAAGTTTTGTCACCGATGTCGATAACGCATTTTCAACATATAAAGAAAATTCGTTTATCTCGCGCCTTCGCCGAAATGAAATCGAAATCGGGCAATGCCCTAAGGACGTCCAAGAAGTTTGGGATGCCTGCCAAAATGCGAAATACCTATCTAATGGAGCTTTTGACCCCTGGGCGGTGAAGGGCGGATTCGACCCTTCGGGATACGTGAAGGGCTGGGCGGCAGATCACATCGCCCATATTTTGACCCAAGAGGGCTGCGGCCATATTCAGGTTAATGCAGCGGGAGATTTAACCCTTCGTGGTGGCAATATCTTGGATTCAGGTGAAATCGAGCCATGGAAGATAGGGGTCGTAAACCCCGAAAACAGAGCTGAAATCCTGCGTATATTCGAGATTTTGGAGGGGGCGATCGCGACCTCAGGCACATATGAGCGTGGAGCCCACATTACAGACCCATTTACAGGCGTAATCGCAATAGGCGCAAAATCCGCGACCGTACTCGGGCCAGATGGTGGGCTGACCGATGCGCTCGCAACTGCCCTTATGGTTACCGGCGATGAAGGCGCAGACCTCTTTGGCCAGCCAGAGTTGGCTCAATATTCAGCCTGGTGCATCGACCGCCATGATGGCGGAGCGTGGGGCGTTGGCCCTGAATTCTTCACCCCTAACGCAGAGTAAGAATTCACTTAATCGTTCCCATTTAACTCGATTTTGCTCTTATCGGCGCCCTAGATGGGGCGTACCATTACTAATGGTGTGTGGGGCACCCCTACCTCACACTTCAATTCCTTGTTGAGAGATTTACTCTTTCAATTAGAAATATGTCTGAACTTGTTCGGACAATTCCGAGGGATACCCACCCCTTAAGTGAATACCAACCTTAGTGATCGAGGAATTATGTTAAAGCGCCTAGCTTCTGCCACACGAATTACCACTGCAATTCTTATGGTGGTTTCGATTCTCATGCCGACAAGCATCGCGGAGGCGTCTGGAAACATAACTAAGGCGGTAACAGTCCGTGGCATCAACGGACAGCCATATGAGGGCGCAAGTGTGACTTTAAAATACGAACCTACAAGTGGCTCAAAGGATAAGACTGTCTACTTGGACCCAGTCACAACACTGCAGAACGGTGTTGCATCACTGACTTTCCCAGATAACTTAAAAGGTGCAACCTTAATTATTCAGCCACCAGCATCTGACACAGTGACCGCAACTTATACAAATTATGGCGAAAATTGGGGAATATCAACACCAGTAACAATTAACCTGATTAAGCGAAATGCAACTATTAATATCTTGAAGCCAAACGGCGATTCCGTTGGAGCTGGTGCAGGTATTTGGGTGGCGGAAGGTGCTTTTTATCAGTTAATCCGTGGCGGCAATACAGGCATTTCAGTTGATCCAACAACCGCAACCGATACATGTCTTCGTACAGAAGTTTATCCACCCGATACTTTGCAAGATTCGTTTTCTCGCGCATACGGAGTAAAGGTTGTTGGTTCGGGAGATTCTCGCGTACTGAGTTTTTATAATGACGTTGCTACTTGTTTGAATGAAACCCCAAAAATCAATGGTGTCTATCAACTCAAGCTTAACCCTGCCAATGTTTCAGGAACACTTAAGAATTCATCAGGCCAAGCAATTACTTTTGGCCCAGGAGAAGGTTATAAAGTTCAAATCTGGGGTCTAAATCAAGATGGAACTAATGATTGGTCAAAAGTAGCTTCAGGCTCATTCTCTACGAGCAATGGCGGCTGGACGGGCTTCATCGATACTTCAACTGCAGGAACATTCGAAATTGTCTTTTCAGGTTATGGTGGCGCTAATTTCCCATACTTTGCCAATAATTATATTTACGTAACTGCTGATCATAAACTTTCATGGATTTCAGCTACAGATACATCTGGATCGAACACAGCGATTAGAGATTTCAATATTCCGCAGGCGAATTTCTCAATTAGAACTTTCGATTCTGCCACTGCAACTTTAATTGATTCAACATTCGAATTTCGGAAGAAAACTACCAACCCTAACGAAACTCGATTTATGGGCTACACATCTGTTCTTGGAAGCGCAACCTCTGCATCACTCTCTAATGGAGATTACGTAGTTCAGGCTTATGGGTTTCCAAACGGCAATCCAACAATTGAATTCACCGTCCTTGGCTCTGAAATTACAGTAACTTCAAGTACTGATCTCGGATCTGGTTGGACTTACACAAGAAGTGGCAACAATTTTACCCTTACCTCACGACCAAGCAATGCAAAACTAAAAATTGTTGACGTCAACGGAGCAGGCGTAGGAGCTAACATCCAATTCGTCGGTGTTATCAACTCGAGAAAAGTTTCAAAGTGGGCACACACTGATAATTTGGGAAACGCTGATCTTTATTTGGTTAATGGAACATATAATTATGTGTATATAGAACCCGACAATTCAAGCATCAACGGGTCAATTAGAACAACGGCAACTGTTGTAGATGGTGTCCTTACTATGGCTACCGGAAACCACGAAACTGATGGCTCTTGGACATTGCAACTACCGATAAACAACCTGCTTTTAAATGTTGTTTATCCAAATAATTCACCGCTTTATGATGCAAATCTAAATCCACTTGCCTGGATTAATTTTTGGAATGCCGATGCAAATTGGAATTCAACAACTCAAGCCTCTAATCCACAAATTGGCGCAGATGGCAAGGCGGGAGCATTCCTTCCAAACGGCCGATACATATTAGATCTTGAACTCAGAACGGACGCCGAAGTAACCTCAAACAACGGGTTTGCTTCAAGAAAGTACAGAGTCACAGTTGCTTCAGATGTAATTACGATAACTTCAGATGGCTTACCAATTACACCAGTGGATTCAGTCTTCACAATTTCTCCTT